>JAEWKL010000274.1 GCA_023386115.1 Pseudomonadota bacterium | reverse complement strand
ATCCTGGCCGATCCCGACGCGATCGCGGCTGCCGCCCTGGCGGCGGCCCGCGCCGGGGCCAAGGTGCTGGTCGTCCGCAACACGGTCGGGCAGGCCTCGCGGGTGCAGGAGGCGCTGGAGGCGCAAGCGACGGCGGCGGACGCGGCGGTGCTGTTCCGGGTGCCGCATGCGGACGGTCGGGGGATCGCGACGCTGCACCATTCCCGCTTCGCCGAGCCGGACCGGCGCGTCCTCGACGCGGCCGTCGAGGCGACGATCGGGCGCGAGCGCGGGGAGGGCGGCCGAATCGTGATCGGCACCCAGACGCTGGAGCAATCGCTCGATCTCGATGCCGACCTGCTCGTCACCGATCTCTGCCCGGTCGACGTGCTGCTGCAGCGGATCGGCCGGCTCCACCGCCATGCCGGCCGGACCCGGCCCGAGGGCGTCGCGACGCCCCGGGCGATCGTGCTCGTCCCCGACGCGCGGGAGCTGTTTCGGTCGGACCTGCGCGCCTACGGGCTCGGCGCCGGCGACAAGGGCGGCGTCTACGAGGACCTGCGCCTCCTCGAACTGACCCGGCGGCGCGTCGAGGCCGAGCCGGTCTGGACCATCCCGGCGATGAACCGCCGCCTCGTCGAGGCCGCGACCCATCCCGAGGCGCTCGCCGCGGTCGAGGCGGAGCTGTCGGGGGCCGACCCGGCCTGGCGGCCGCATTTCGACCGGCTCGCCGGCCGCTACTTCGCCGATCTCGGCGCGGCCGACAATGCCCTCTTGCGCTTCGACCGGCCCTTTCCGGAGTTCCGGGTCGAGCCCGACGAGATCATCGCCACCCGCCTCGGCGGCGCCGACCGGCATGTCGACTTCCGGTCGGAGGCGCGGGCGCTGCCGGTCGGTCCCTTCGGCCGGCCGGTGCCGTCGCTGAAGCTGCCGCACCACATGGCCGAGCATATTCCGGTTGACGCTCAACCGGAGCTTGTAGAAACTCTAGGTCATAACGATGGCTTCACGTTCCGACTCGGTCCGAGCGTCTTCTGGTATGATCGTTTTGGGCTGAGACAGAGTGAATGATGACGCGTCCGCCGGATCCATTCGGATAGAGGTAGAGCGCATCTCCCCTCTCCCGTTTGGGAGAGGGGCCAGGGGATCGAAGATCTCGCACGGGCCTACGGGCCCGCGTGAGGGTGGCTCGGCTGCCGGATTGATCACCAAGCGTCGAGCTGCATAGCTCAACGGTTAAGATCTATCCTGAAGCGTGCCACCCTCACCCCTATCCCTCTCCCGCACGGGAGGGGGGATCCCGCGTTTGACTGCTCATCAGAACAAATCACGCGGACATCGTCTGAGCCCCGCGTAGGCGGGGAAAACCATTGAAGCCGCGCTCATTCCGCGAACCTCATTGGGTCGATCCCCGCGCGGGCGGGACTCCTTACGTGCCGGGTGTCGCCGCGAGGAGCAAGACCAGATGTCTCTGAACAATGATGTTCGGGGTTAGGGGTTGATTTTTGCCTTGCCGGCACCGCGGCAGGCCAGCACTCTCGGTGTTGGGGAGGGTGACCGATGGACTGCAATGCACTCACCGACGCGGTGATCCGCGCCCGCGACGGCGCGATGCGCTCCATGTCGCTGCCCGGCACCCTCGCCGCCCTCGCCCGGAACGAGATCGCCACATTCCTCGGCCTCCGCCCGCACCAGCGCCACGCCTGGCACGCCTTCCTGGTGCAGCTCGCCGCCCTTGCGCTGATCCGCGCCGGCCGCGACGCGATGCCGGAGGACGAGGCGACCTGGCGCGACCTGCTGCGCGGGCTCACCCCAGACCATCCCGACGACGCGCCCTGGTGCCTCGTCGCGCCGCCGGACCGGCCGGCCCTGCTGCAGCCGCCGATTCCCGGCGGGCTGAAGGACCTGAAGGGCGTCGTCCCGACCCCGGACGCGCTCGACATGCTGGTCACCTCGAAGAACCACGACCTCAAGAGCGAGGTGATGATGGCGGCGGAGCCGGACGACTGGCTGTTCGCCCTCGTGACCTTGCAGACCAGCGAGGGCTTCCTCGGCGCGGGCAATTACGGCATCAGCCGCATGAATGGCGGCTTCGCCAACCGGCCGGCCGTCAGCATCGTGCCGACGATTGGTCCGGTGTCGCATGTCCGGCGCGACGTCGAGGCCCTGGTGGCGCGCCGCAGGACCGACGCGGTCTCGTCCGTCTACGCGGCTCAGGGGGGGCTCGGCCTCGTCTGGCTGCGCCCGTGGGACGGCGCGGCCTCCCTGCGGCCCGACGAGCTCGATCCGCTCTATATCGAGATCTGCCGTAGGGTCCGGCTCGTGGAGGAGGGCGGCCGGATCGCCGCGCGGGCCGGGGGCTCGAAGGTGCCGCGGATCGTCCCGATCCCGGGCGGCGTGACCGGCGACCCCTGGGCGCCGACAGTGACCGAGAAGGACGGGATCAAGGTCCTCACCGTCGATGCCGGGGGCTTCCACTACCGGCGCATGGTGCGTCTCATCTTCAAGAAGGACGGCCACGCGCTGCCGGTCCTCGCGACGATCGTTCCGGCCGATGCCGACGAGGGGCTCGTCATCCAGGCGCGGGCGCTAACGCGTGGGCAGGGCAAGACCGAGGGACTGCACGAGCGCCGGGTGCCGGTCACCAAGACCGTCTACGGGAAGATGTGCGCCCACGACACCGACGATCTGGCACGGGCCGCGACCGAGCGGGTCGGGCTCGCCGGCGAGATCCACAACCGCGTCCTCAAGCCCGCCCTGCTCGCCCTGTTCGAGAACGGGCCGGACCACGTCGATTACCAGGACAAGGGCGCGAATGCCCGCGCGCGGGACATCCTCGCCCGGTTCGACCGCACGGTGGACGCGAGGTTCTTCGACGACCTGTGGGCCGAGTTCGAGCCGGAGATCGACCCCGGCGCGGTCCGCAAGGAATGGGTGCGGCGCCTCGTAAGCAAGGTGGCCTGGCCCCTCGTCGCCGAGGCGGATGCCGGCCTGTCGAAGGCCGTCGGGCGGCGCTGGCGCGCGCTGACCCGGGCCGAGAGCCTGTTCTGGGCGGCCACGCGCAGCCCGAAGACCGGCCTGTTCCCCTTCTTCGCGGAGACCAAGCGTGACGACGCAGCCTGATCCCGCCGGCGGCGACGCGCCGCCCCGGCGCCCCGCCGAGATCGCCGCCCGGATCGCGGCCCCGATGATCCACGTCGACAGCTTCGGCACCGGCCCGCTCGCCGACCTGCGGCGGCTCGATCCGAACGGGGCGCTCGCCGAGCCGACGCTGCATCGGCTCCTCGCCCGGCACGCCACGGAGCAGGAGGTGGGGCAGACCGGCTTTGCCGCCTGGGCGCTCGTCCTCCATGCGGCGGCGCTCGCCGCGCCCGACCACCTGTCCGTCCCGCGCCGCGAGGACGCGCCGGCGGAGGCCGAGGCGCAGGACCAATTCTGGGCCGAGCGGTCGCGCCGGGCCCGGAAGCGGTTCGGCGAAGCGCTGTTCAAGGCGGGCTTGAGCGAGCGCCGCTTCGCCACCCTGCTCGACGCCACCGAGGACGAGCTGCGGGTCGCGCTGCCCCGCGCCGTGCGGTTCCTCGTCGCCAAGGGCGAGCGCCTGCCGATCCTCGCCGTCCTCGACCTCGTCGCCTCGGCCCGGCACCGCGACGACGACCGGGCCCGATCGGTCCGCCACCGCATCGCCCGCGGCTATTACCGGGCCGAAGACGACGCCACCAAGCCGAAACCGACTCAATCCCCCGCCTCTCCCGGAGCCGCCGCGTGACCCGCTTCCTGCAGATCCACAGCCTCGCCTCCTACCCGGCCGTGCTGCTGAACCGGGACGATGCCGGCCTCGCCAAAAGGCTGCCCTATGGCGGCACGGTGCGCACCCGCATCTCCTCGCAGAGCCTGAAGCGGCATTGGCGCCTCGCCGAGGATGCCTGGGCGCTCAAGGGGATCGGCGCCCCGATGGGCGTGCGCTCGCGTGAGATCGTCGAGCGGCGCATCCTGCCGGAGCTCTCGGGCGCGCCCGCGATCGTCGAGGCGGTCGGCACGGCGCTGGTCAAGCACCTCTACGGCAAGAACAGCGCCAAGATCGCCGACCGGCAGGCCCTGCTCCTCGGCGACCCCGAGATCGCGTACCTGACCCGGATCGGCGCCGAGGCCGCGGCGGCGGCCACCGACGCCAAGACGGCCGAGACCGAGATCGATGCGCGGCTCGCCAAGGGCACCGGCAAGGCGAACCTCGCCGCTTTGCTCGCCACCGCCGGCAGCCTCGCGGCCGGGCTCGAGGCGGCCCTGTTCGGCCGGATGGTCACCTCCGATCCCGACGCCAACACCGACGCGGCGATCCACGTCGCGCACGCCTTCACGGTCCACAACCAGGAGAGCGAGAGCGACTATTTCACCGTCGTCGACGACCTGATGCGAGAAGCCGGCGAGGTCGGCTCCGCCGGCATCTTCGACACCGAGCTGACCTCGGGCCTCTATTACGGCTACGTCGTGGTCGACGTGCCGCTCCTCGTCGCCAACCTCGCGGGCGACAGGGACCTCGCGGCCCGCGTCGTCGAGCACCTCGTCCACCTGATCGCCACGGTCTCGCCCGGTGCCAAGAAGGGCTCGACCGCTCCTTACGCCTATGCCGACCTGATGCTGGTCGAGGCCGGGTCGCGCCAGCCGCGCACGCTGGCCGGCGCCTTCCGCAAGGCGGTGCCGCTGCGCCGCGACGGCGACTTGGCGGCGGAGGCGGTCACCGCCATGGCCGCCTGCCTCGGCCGGCTCGACGGCGCCTACGGGAACGACGAGATGCGCGCGCATCTCTCGACCGTCGAGGCGCCCGCCCACGGCTTCGGCGAGCAGACG
>JAEWKL010000259.1 GCA_023386115.1 Pseudomonadota bacterium | reverse complement strand
CGGCCGGACAGGGCCAGGGTCCCGTCGAGGGCGCCGGTGGCATCGGTGACCGTCGCCCGGGCGGCGAGGTCGCGGATCGGGCGGCCCATCGCCCGGGCTTCCGGCGCCGCCAGGGTGAGGGCGAGGTCGGGCCGCTCCAGCGAGCCGGTGAGGCGGGCGTCCAGCCCGGCCCGGCCGGCAAGCTCGGGGTCGATTGTGGCGAGGTCGCTGAGATCGACCCGGCCGGTCATGTCGGCCTTGGTCTCGGTGGCGCGGCCGTCGATCGTGGCCGTCACGGCGTGCCCGGTCAGGCGCGCGGCCTGGACGGCGTAGCCGTCGGGCAGGCGGGTCAGGCGGCCGGCGAAGCGCGGATCGCGGCCGAGCGTCCGGTCGAGGGCGGGGGTGCCGAGGAAGAGCTTTTCGGTGCTCGCCTCGACGTCGGCGGTCACGCCGGCCCGGCCGGGATCGCCGGAGAGGAGCGCCTTGACGGCGATGCGCCCGCCGAGCGGGCGGCCGGCGGCGAGCGAGAACGCCGCGAGGTCGGGGAGTTCGGCTTGCAGCGTGCCCGCCACCACGTCGCGACCGATCCGGCCGGCATAGCGGGCATGGGCGGTCGGCGCCTCGATGGTCACCGCTTCGAGATCGGCGACGCCGTTCGGGTCGATCCGGCCGGCGAGGCGGAAGGCCGCCTTCGGGCCGATCGCGCGGCGTAAGGAGGGGTCGGCGAGGTGGAGTCCGTCCACTTGCGCTTCCGCCGCGAGGCGGAAGGATTGGCCCTCGGGGGTACGCGGCAGCGGCTCGGCGACGAGGTCGGCACTCGCCCGGCCGAGCCGGCTGCCCGCGGCGGACAGCCCGGCGGCCCGCAGGGTCCCGCGCATGGCGGGCGCGTCGAGGGGGCCCTTGAGGCTCGCGTCCAGCATCAGGGATTCGAGGGTCGAGTCGCCGGCCTTGGTGACGCCGCCCTCGGTCGGCAGCGCCCGGGCCTGAAGGGTCAGGTCGGCGTTGCGTTGCCCATCGACCCCACCGTTGAGGGCGAGGCGCGCGGTGCGGGACGTCAGCTCGAACCGGTCGACCTGCACCGCGCCGGCGTCAGTGAAGCGCAATGCACCGTCGAGACGGGTGGTGCCGGAGAAGATCGCCGCGAGGGGGCCGGGCATCAGGCCTTCGACCCGCGAGGCAAGGTCGAGCACCATGCGCCGCTCCGTCCCGACCCGGTCGATGCGGGCCTTGCCGTCGGCGCCGATGCCCTCGCCGGCCTTGAAGGCGAGGGCGGCGTTCCAGGCATCGAGCGTGCCGCGCCCGTCGAGGTCGAGGCCGACCGGCGGCAGGCCCGGCAGGTTCATGAGCCGCGCCGCCAGGCCGCCGGCCGGCTCGTCATGGGCGAGCTTCACCTCCAGCCGGCTGGTCTCCGGCACGTAGGCGAGCTTGAGGGTGACGGTGCCGGGCTTGTCGAGGCGGCGCAGACCGAAGCCGAGATCGAGGCCCTCGCGCGGGTCGCCGAGGGTGGCCTGGCCGGCCCCGCCGATCCGGGCGGCCTCGCCGATCACCGGCTCACCGAGGACGAGGTCGTTGAGCGCGAAGGCCTTGACCACCACCTTGACCGGCAGGTCGGGCAGCAAAGCCTCCCTGTCCTGCGAGGGCGGGGTGGCGGAGGGCAGGGGCCGGCGCAGCACCTCCAGGCGCCCGATCTCCAGCCGGTCGATCTCCAGGCGCCGGGAGAGCAGGGCCGTGCGCCGCCAGATCAGCCGGGCCGTGTCGAGGCGCAGCCAGACGCCGTTGCGGTCGGCGATGGCGACGTCGCGAATCGTGGCGTCGGAGGAGAGCGCCCCGTCGACGGCACCGATCGAGACCCGCGAGGTCGGGGTCGAGAGGGCGCGGGACAGGAGGTCGCCGAGGATCGTGGTCTCGCCCTCCGCCGCCTCGCCGGTGGCGGCGTGGCCGAGCCAGGCGAGGGCGAGGAGGACGACGGCGATGGCGGCGGTGAGGAGGCGCGAGGCCCGCATCTGCATCATTCAGAAGGCCTGACCGAGGCTGATGTAGAGGGCGACCGGCGGCTGCTTGAGCTGCTTGTCGGGGTTCAGCGGCACCGCGAGATCGACCCGGATCGGGCCGATGCCGGTGTAGTAGCGAAGGCCCAAGCCCGCCGCGACACGGATGCGCTCGTCGAAATCGGGCAGGGTGCCGGCAAACGCCGTGCCGGCATCGACGAACGGCACGATGCCGATCGTGTCGGTGATCTTGATGCGGCCCTCGATCGAGCCTTCGAGCAGCGAGCGCCCGCCGATCGGCAGCTGGTAGGGGCCGATCGGCCCGACGGTGCGGTACGAGTAGCCCCGGATCGAGCCGCCGCCGCCGGCGAAGAAGCGGAGCGAGGCGGGAATGTCGGCGAGGCTGGCGCCGCTGATCGAGCCGAAGCCGAGGCGCGCGGCCAGGATGTACCGGCCGTCCTCGTCGAAGGCGTAGTAGGTCGAGCCTTGGGCCTTGGCGATCAGCAGGTCGGGGCTGTTGCCGAGGCCCGCATAGGGGGTGAGCGAGGCGGTGACGCGAAAGCCCCTGGTCGGGTCGAGCAGGCTGTCGGTCGAATCGTAGGTGACGCCGGCGTTCAGCCCCAGCAACCCGTAATCGACCCGGCCGAGCGCGTCGCGGTCCGATCCTACCCGGCCGTCGAGGCCGACTTGCGCCGAGAACGCGTCGGCGAAGCGGTGGCGGATCGCCACCGTGCCGCCGGTCGCGTCGCTGAGATAGGATTGCTGCACCTCGCGGCCGATGAAGGCGCTGGCGATGAGGTCGTTGCGGGTGCCGAACAGGGCCGGCTTGACGAAGGTGGCGGACAGCCGCCCGCCCAGCCCGTTGGTCTCGATGCCCGCGAGCTTGCGGCGGCGCGCGTAATAGTCGGTGCCGAGGCCCAGATAGGACAGGTCGGCGTCGATCCGCAGGGTCTCGCCGCCCCCGAACAGGTTGCGGTCGGCCCAGTAGCCGCGCACCCCCGGCCCGTCGACCGTGGAGTAGCGGGCCGAGACGCCGACGATGTGCGGCGCGCGCTCCGTCACGTCGACGAAGACCGGCAATCCGCCGTCGGCGTCGAGCGCCGTGCCCTCGCGCACCCGCACGCCGCCGAGCGCCTCGATCCGCGAGACCGAGCGGCGGATGTCGGAGAGCGCCTGCGGGGAGTAGGGATCGCCCGGCTCGGCATAGATGAAGGAGCGCACCACCGCCGGGTCGATGTCTTGCGTCCCCCGCACCGTGATCGGGCCGAGCACCGCCTTCGGGCCGGGATCGACCACGAAGGTCACGTCCATGGCCCGCGCCGCATGGTCGACCACCGGCTCGCGCCGCAGCACCTTGGCGAAGGGATGGCCCTGGCGGCGGAACTGGTCGACCAACGCCGCCTCGCGGGCGAGCACGGTGGCGGAACGGGCCGGTACCTCGTCGTCGAGGCGGGTGAGGCGGGCCGGCACGGCTTGGGCTGAGAACGGCACGCCCGCGGGGTCGAGCACCGCGATGCGGCGCAGATGGTAGAGCGGGCCCTGGTCGACGGAGATCCTCACCGCCACGAGGCTGCGGTTGCGGGCGGCCTCGGCGGCGCGCACGGCGTTCCGGGCAGCGGCGTCGCCGCCCAGCACCACGTCCTCGATGCGGAAGCTCACCTGGCCGGCATAGTAGCCGAAGCCCCACAAGGCATCGACGAGGCGGGGCGCGTCGGCCTCGGCCCGGCGCAGCAGGCCCTCGCCGTCCGGCGGCGCGTCGTTGCGCAGGCGGTAGAGGCTGGAGGTGTCCTGGAGCGCCTGGAGCAGGTCCTCGTCCTCGACGCCCTGGAAACGGACCGAATACGGCAGGGCGGCCGGGCTCGGGGTCGGCGGCGGCTCCTCGGAGCCGAACAGGCCGAACAGGTCGAAGGCCCGCGCCGGCTCCGACACGCCCATGCCGAGCGCGAGGCCGAGCCCGAGAAGGCGAACAAATCGGGCGCGAGCCATCCCGGCTCCTGCAACCCTCGATGACGAACGCATCCTCCCTGCGCCGCGACGTTCGACCCGATCCCGCATGCCCCCCGGCCGTGCTTGCCGGCCCCGCCCCGAGGCGATGCCGAGAAATCAATCCCACGCCAGCGGCGCGCCTGACATCCGCTCTGTCGCGGACGTGACGAGATGCGGGCCTTCGCCCCGCTTTTGCCTCACCCCCGATGGAATGCCCCCTCGGGCGTCATCTTCCCTAAGGGTCGGCGGAATTCGTGTCCAAACCGTGTCCATTGGCGGACCCGGTCCCGGCACAAGCTAGAGCATAAGCGGGCGGAGAGGGAGCCGGAACCGTCCGGATCCGCTGGTTGGGCCGGGTCCGGGCCACGCGCTAACCCTCTGGCACCGGCGAAGAGATCGCGTCTGCCCGCGGCGCGCGGTCGCGCCTGCTTCTCGACCGGCCGGCGCGTTGAGCGTGTCGGTCCCGTCCCCGCTGTCCACAGGCTCCGTCGCATGATCCCGGTCGTGTTCCATCCGGCCTACGAGGCCCCCCTGCCGGACGGCCATCGCTTCCCGATGGGCAAGTACGGGCGCCTGGCCGCCGCGATCCAGGCAAGCGGTCTGGTGCCGGAGGGCTTTGTGACGCCCGAGCCTGCGAGCCCGGATCTGATCGGCCTCGCGCATGACGCTTCTTACGTCGAGCAGGTCGTCACCGGCACGGTGCCGCGGGCGGTCGAGCGGGCGATCGGCCTTCCGGTCGATGCCGGTGTGGCACGGCGCTCGCT
>JAEWKL010000176.1 GCA_023386115.1 Pseudomonadota bacterium | reverse complement strand
CGCCGTCTCCTCCTCGAGCGCCTTCATCCGGACCAGGCCATCCTTGAACACCTGGAGAGCCTCCGCCATCTCGCCGACCTCGTCGCGGCGCCCGGTGCCCTCGACACGCGCCGCGAGGTCGCCGCCGGCGAGGCGGCGCATCGTCCCCGTCATCCGGCTGATCGGGCCGATGACCCGCCAGCGCACGATGACGAACCCGGCGAGGGCGAGGACGAGGGCGACGGCGAGCAGGCCGACCCCGCCCATGAGCCTCGCCCTCGCCTCCGAGTGCCGGACCTGCGCGTGCTGCCGCGCCAGGGCCATCGAGGCATTCGAGATGGCGGTGAGGGCGTCCAGGCCCTCGTTGCCGAGGCGGTCGAGCTCGTCGTTGCCGATGCTCGGCGCGCGCTTGGCGGCGACGTCGTCATAGGCGACCTTGCGCATGCGCTCGAAGGAGCCGAACGTGACGGACTTGGCCGCCTTCGTCAGCTCGACCAGCTCGGCCGGGACGCCGGGCCGGGCGACAAGCTCGTTGAGCACCGACCAGTTCACCAGCGCGCGACCGCGCAGCTCGGCCATCTTGCGGTCAAGGTCCGGCGTCAGGTCGCCCTTGCTGCGCACCTCCGCCAGGGCCGTGCGCTCCAGGCCGATTCCGTCGCGGGCGAGCCAGGCCGCCTGCTTGATGGCCATGAGTTCGGCCGTCGTGGTGTCGGCCATGCGGATGGCCTCGCCCAGCGCGACCGACATCGCCTCCAGGCGATCGATCACCTCGGTGGCCGCGGCCGAATACGATCGGCTCAGGCCCGAGGGCCGCTGGTCCAGCGGCCGCACGAGAGCCGCGTCCGCCTCGCCCCGCAGGGTGACGAACCGTGCGACGCTCCCGGCCAACCCGGTTGCGACCTCGGGCCGTCCGCTCGTGCAATCGATCTGCTGGCAGAGTTCGACGACCCGGGACAGGGCCGGATCGGCTTTCTGCCGTGCCGTTCCGAGAAGGGCCAGGAAGGCGTCGGATGCGGGTTGCCTGGCCTCCAACGCCACGCGGGTGGGGCCGCGCTGGGTGCGTGTGTTCTGGAGTGCAGCGAAGACTTCGTACCCGGTCTCGGCGATGCGCGCCGTACGCGCGCTGTCGCGCAGATTCCCGATATCGCCGTGGATCGGGGTTCCGACGGCAACGACGACCAGGACGGCCATCGATCCGAGCAGGAGTTGAAGGGTTGTGCCGATCTTCGGCGGGAAGCCTCTCACAGCCATCACTCGTTTCACTGCTCGATCTGGGGTCTGAAAACATGTAGAGCTTATGGGAACATGCCGAGATGGTATTAAATATCTATTTATATTGCGCTTGAGGCCGATCGAATGCTTGACCAAGCGGCATCGTTGGATATTCGATCGATCCGGCCTTGATCGGACATCATCCGGAAATAGTCGTAGCGACGCTGCCTGGAGCAGGCAGTTTTGCCGAGACAGGGGTGGAGAGCAGAGGCGGAGAGCATCTCGCTGATCCGCCGTCCGGGAGCGTGCTCCGAGGAGGTGGATACAGATTCGTCGCAGGCCATGTCCCACGTCGAAGGGCTGGAGCGCCTTCCGATGGCAATGCGATTGGGTGCTGATCTGATCGCTCGATGGGGGCGAGAGGGAGTGCCGCGGACGCAAGTGCCGGTCGGGCGGCCTGCTTACGGAATTCCTCGACGGCGCCGTCCCGTCTGCTGATGCCGACCGCCGCGGCCATCGTCCAGCCTGATCGTTCTCCCGCGCCGCACCAAGGGACGCGCTGGACCCGATGGGCTACGATCCCGGCCATGTGCAACCTCTACAGCCTCACGCGCTCCCAGGACGAGATCCGGCGTGCCTTCGCGGTCGACCGCGACGAGGCCGGCAACCTGCCGCCGCTGCCCGGGATCTTCCCCGACCAGCTGGCGCCGGTCGTTCGTGCCGCCGACGACGCGCGAATCCTGACGATGATGCGGTGGGGCTTCCCGCCGCCGCCGAAGGCCGGCCCGCAACCGGTCACCAACGTGCGCAACGTCGGCTCGCCCTATTGGCGTCCCTGGCTCAAGCCCGCACATCGCTGCCTGGTGCCGGTCACCTCGTTCAGCGAGTATGCCGATACCAAGCCCCGCAAGACGCCGGTGTGGTTCGCCCTCGACGAGAGCCGGCCGCTCTTCGCATTCGCGGGGATCTGGCGGCCCTGGACGGGCCTGCGCGGCCCGAAGCGCGACGAGCCCGTCGAGGAGGAGCACCGCCTGTTCTCGTTCCTGACGACGACGGCGAACGGGGTCGTCGGGCCCGTCCATCCGAAGGCGATGCCGGTGCTCCTCACCACCGCGGAGGAGTGGCGCATCTGGCTCGAGGCGCCGGCCGAGGAGGCCTTGCGGTTGCAGCGCCCGCTTCCGGACGACGCGATGGTCGAGGTGGCTCGAGGACTGCGCCAGGACAGGATCTGACGACTGGACACCGTTGTTTGCAATCACTTGTAAGTACAAGCATGGTCTCGCTCGGCGGGCAGCAGCGCATGGCCTTCGCCCGCCTCCTGGCGGCGGGATCGTCGTGAGGATCGGCTGGCGCGACGGGCGGGGCTGCCACCAGCCGGTGCTCACACCGGCGCGAACCCGATCGATCTCTCGGCCGGGCGTCGCTGTCACGCCGGCCGACCGTCGGCCGCCGAGACGGGTTGCAGTCGAATGATTTGAGCCCAATCATTCTATGCATGATGTGGCAGAAAAGACACTTTCCACAGCGATTTCCATGGTCCGTCCAGTGAGTTGGAATTAGTCGATTTCGCATTCATGCAGAAAGCGGCGACCGCATCGAAATTTAGCGGAAAATGTCTCTACGCGAGACCGTTCTTTACTGGAATTGTTTAAATGTCCATTGTCGGCTGCGATTGCAATCGAAATTGTGGCCGCTTAACCGTTGCTGAGCCTCTCCCTGACAAGTCGAAGGACGGGGCCCATCAACTCATTCCTCCGGGGCTACTCGATGCGTTGGACCCAGTTGGCCGATCGTGCAGGCATGGGCCTGCGCGCGTCTCTCGTGACCGGGGTCGCCATCGCCGCCATCGCGGCCGGCCAGCGGGACGCGCAGGCCCAGGCGTCGAAACCACCCGGTGCCTCGAACACGCCGAGCCAGGCCCAGCCGGCGGCGGATGGGGCGATCGCCCTCGACGAGATCTCCGTCGCGGCGCAGCAGCCGACCTACGGGACCACCGGCTTCGTCGCCACCCGCTCGACCGCCGGCATGAAGGGCAACGACTCGATCCTCCAGACGCCGGCGACCGTCAGCGTCATCACGCGGGAGGAACTCGACGTCCGCGGCGTGCAGGACCTCAACACCGCGGTGGCCTATACGCCCAACGTCCAGGCCGTCGACTATCCCGGCGGCCAGGGCGGCCCGACCTTCACCCTGCGCGGCTTCAACGCCAACAACTTCGACAACGTCTACGAGGACGGCCTACGCTACGGTTTCAACTCGTTCGACCAGAACGTCGAGCCCTACGCCTACGAGCGCATCGACGTGATCAAGGGCCCGATCTCGGTGCTCTACGGCGCCGGCCAGCCCGGCGGCATCATCAACCTGGTCTCGAAGCGCCCGAGCTTCACGCCGTTCCACGAGGTGTTCATCCAGGGCGGCAACCGCAGCCGGATCCAGGCCGGCTTCGACCTGTCGGGGCCGGTCGAGGGCGCGCCCGACTTCGCGTACCGGCTGACCGGGCTGGTGCGCAACTCCGACACCCAGGTCCGGTACACGCCGGACGACCGCACCTTCCTCGCCCCGGCGATCACCTGGCGGCCGGATGCCGACACCTCGCTCACCGTGCTCGCCAAGTACGCCGAGTTCCGCGGCGGCGGCTCCGAGCAGAGCCTGCCGATCGTCGGCTCGATCATCCCGAGCAGCCGCGGGTTCTTTCCGCGCAACGTCTTCGTCGGGCAGCCGAACTTCAACACCTTCCTCCTTGAGAACAAGGAGATCGGCTACGTCCTCGACCATTCGTTCGCGCCCGGATGGCTGGTCCACTCGGCCTTCCGCATCTACGAGACCTCGACGAAGGCCGACGTCGTCGGCGCCGTGCCGGGCTTCACGCCGCCGGGCTTCCTCTCGGTCGACGTCGTCCCGTACCTGCGCCGGCAGTCGAGCTACGGCATCCTCGCCGACAACCACATCGAGGGCCAGTTCGATACTTTCGGCATCAAGCACAATGTCGTCTTCGGCGTCGACATCCAGGACTACCACCGCGACGACGCGCGCACCTTCCCGCTCGGCTATCCCGGGATCGGCGGGACCAAGCTGATCGATCTGTACAATCCGATCTACGATTACAGCTTCAATTTTCCGAATCGGACGAACATCTCATCACGCGCGGCGCAGCAGCAGATCGGTGCCTATTTCCAGGACCAGATGAAGTGGAACGGCTTCATCTTCACCGGCAGCGTGCGGAACGACTGGGTCGATCAGCGGATCGACACCGTGACCAGCTATCCGAACATCCCGCTGCCGGCCTTGAACCGGACGACGGTCAGCAAGCAGGAATTCTCCGCCCTGAGCTACCGCGTCGCCCTCGGCTACGAGTTCGACGCCGGCGTGGTGCCTTACGTGTCGTACTCGACCTCCTTCAACCCGCAGATCGCGGGGCAGCGCGCCAGCGGGGCGGCCCTCGATCCGCGCGAGGCCAAGCAGATCGAAGGCGGCGTGAAGTGGCAGCCCGTCGGCACCAACGCACTCTTCACCGCCTCGTATTTCGACATCACGCAGACCAACATCCCGCTCGCCGACCCGCTCAACCCCGGCTTCTTCGTCCAGACCGGCGAGGTCGTGGCGAACGGCTTCGAGCTCGAGGGCAAGGCGACCCTGTTCGAGGGCTTCAACGTCATCTTCGGCTACGCGCATCTCGACACGAAGGTCACGAAGAATCCGACCAATCCGGCGCTCGTCGGCAACCGGCTCGCCAACGCCCCGGCCAACACGGTCTCGCTCTTCGCCGATTACGCGTTCCCGCTGGGGTCGCCGTTCGGCGGCCTCCGGGCCGGCGCCGGCGTGCGCTATCTCAGTGCCCGGACGGACGCGACCAACGTCGACTACATTCCGTCCTACGCCGTGGTCGACGCCTCGCTCAGCTACGACCTCGCGCGGATCAACCCGGACTGGAAGGGAGCGACCCTGTCGGTCAACGCGACGAACCTGTTCGACAAGCGCTACTACACTTCGGGCTTCTACACCGGCTACGTGTTCGAGGGGTTCCGCCGCAGCGTGTTCGGCACCCTGACCTATCGCTGGTAGGCCCGCCCATCGCCTCCGGCCCCGTCAAGGGCCGGGGCGATCGTCCGGCAGGCGTCGTCGACGCGCTCGCCAAGTTTGCGACGGAACCCTGCGGCACAACAAGCGCGTCGAGACGCAGCTGCTTGCGGCCTCAATG
>JAEWKL010000170.1 GCA_023386115.1 Pseudomonadota bacterium | reverse complement strand
CTTCCGTGGTCGGCGACCTGGAGGCGGCCGGGCTCGCGCGGGTGATCGCGGTGCTGCATCCGCTGGTCACCTTCAAGTGCTCGCTCGATCCGGAGGGCGCAGCCCGCGCCGACAAGCAGGCCCGCCTGCGCGAGCGCCGCAGCGCCCGCGCGGCCAAGCACTGGGAGCGCTGAGATGGTGGTCCTGCTGCAACTCAGCGCCGGCCGCGGGCCCGGCGAATGCCGGCTCGCGGTCGCGGGCCTCTGCGACGTGCTGGTGCGGGAGGCCGCGGCGGACGACCTCGGCGCGACGGTCGTGGAGACGGTGCCGGGGAATCCCGGCCTGCTCTCGGCCCTCGTCCGCCTCGGCCGCGAGGACGCCGAGGAGGAGACGGTCGCATCCTGGGCCCGGTCCTGGGAGGGCACCGTCCGCTGGACCTGCCCGAGCCCGCTCAGGCCCGGGCAAGGACACAAGAGACACGGGCGCAAGAACTGGTTCGTCTCCGTCGCCCGGGTGGTACCGCCCCGGATCGGGGATCTCGGGATCCGGGCGGCCGACCTGCGCTGGGAGACGTTCCGCGCCTCCGGCGCCGGCGGCCAGCACGTCAACACGACCGACAGCGCGGTGCGGCTGCACCACCGGCCGAGCGGCCTCACATTGACCTGCGACAGCGAGCGCAGCCAGCACCGCAACCGGGCCCTGGCCCTCACGCGGCTCAGGCTGGCGCTCCGCGCCCGGGCGGAGGCCCAGGCCCAGGCCGGGGCGCAGGAGCGCTGGGCCCTGACCGTCACGGTCGCGGATCGGGGTGGGAATGCGGTTCGCGCCTATGCGGGACCGGATTTCACGCGGATACGATGAGCGGCGAGCCTGCGCGCACGGCCACGTTACGCATCGTTAACCATTCGGCGCGCAGAGTCGCCACGGCTGGGTTGACACGCCGCAGAGATATTTTCGGGCGGGTGGCTTCGTTTCGTCGTGTTGCGGGGATAAGCTCCGCCGTGGCGCACCAGCCGAAGGGGGATGGACATGCTCGGGACAGTGACGGCCTTCCTGGCAATCCTGATGGTTCTGGCCCTGCGCAACATCGCCAAGGCGGCGTTGATGCCGGTCTACGCCGTGCGCGATATCCACCGCGGGCGCTACGTCCGCGGGCTGGTTCTTCTCTCCTGCTCAGGCTTGGCCGCCTGGTCGATCTGGGCCATGACCCATACGGCCCGGACCAAGCCCGCCCCGGTGGCAGCGGTGATGTATACCGGCTGATCGCCGGACCGCTCCCCAGCCACTTGCAATAGCCGCTTGCACTGCGGCATCGACGCTGGCGCTTCGCGCTGGCGTTCTGCGGCGTCCGGGCCCATATCCACGCGTGCGTCGCGCGCCTGCCCTTCCGAGGCGGGCCCCCGACCGGGCGCCCGAAGGACCGCCATCGTCTGATCGATCCTCCCCCTCGCGGCGCGGGCCGCACCGCAGCGCGGCTTTTTCAGGCCGCGCTGTCATGCCGTGTGCTCCGCCGCCAAGAAGAGTCAACGACCATGCTGCGTTCGAAGCAGAAGCCGAAGGTGCAGGATACGGGCTTCGTCCTGTTCGATGTCTACTACGAGGACGGCTCGCGCCGCTCCAACCGCCGGGTTCCGCGCACCGCCACCCTCGAGCACGACGTCGACGCCGCCGTCCGCCAGGTGCTCGAGGAACAGGATCGGGACATCGCGGAAAAATCCGGCCGCCCGCCGCTCGCCATCACCAAGATCGTGCGCTCGGCCGACTGAGCGGCCCGCCGACGCAACCGATGCCGGCCTGTGGTCGGCATCGATCCTCTTCCCCCCGACCGTTTCGCGCCTCCGGTCGCGACGGAGGGTTTCGACAGATCGCGGCGGAGCCGCTTGCAGGCCCGCATCGTCTCGCGCGCACAGGTCATGCCGCGTCGTCGCGTCGAGGTAGCGCTGCGTCTGGTCCCGGATGGCAGGCGAGCCGGCGAAGGCCGCCCCCGTGAGCCACGGCGTGCGCAGTACGATCGCCAGACACATCCGGAACCGCCCGCTCATGCCGCCCTCCGTGCCACACGCTCGCAGCGTCGCGCGCAGGCGTGACGGTTTGCCTCCGGCAGGGCCGCCACGGCCGCTCAGCTGTCGGTTTTCGACGTTCGTGTCAGCGGGAGCATCGGATGTCCCCTGTCCACTCGTGCCGGACGATCATCGCTGGCGAGCAACCTGGGCACCGACAGACGACACTTTGGGCGAAGTCCGTGTCGGCCGATGGTCGGCAAGCCGTGCGGCCCCTGGATAGTCGGCGCGTCGACGCGAGACCCGTAAGGTCGCCTCGGGCGCCGACGCTGCGGAAGACTCCGATAAAATCGCCACTTGGACTGTGAAGATTATTGCAATCACTAGTTGAAATGGACACGATATGTTGCAATGATTTCGCCATTATTTTCATATGAGAAAAAGCAGCACCGTGACGGAGGGAGTTCCGTGAGGGCCACTGTATCTTTCATCGCTGCGCTGGCGATCATGTTTTGTGCGCCATCGTTATCCTTTGCAGACAGCCGCAACGGAGAGCAAATTTTCCTGAAACGCTGCGCGATCTGTCACGGTAAAGACATCAAAGGTACAGGGCCTTTAGCCAACAAGAGCGATCCGCCGACAACCGACCTGACGACACCCGAGTTCAAGAAGCGATTGAGCGCTTATCCCGGCGTCATCATATCATCCGTGATCCTTCGCCCGAATGGCGACCTGATTCCAAGAACCTTGCGAGAGAACGGCGTCAGCATCCCTCCCTTTGCATGGACGGTTAAGGATTTTCGCGATCTGAATGATTACATGACCGGCGTGATCTCAAAAACCAAGTGATCGCACGTTCCCAAGTGATCGCACGTTCCCAAGTGATCGCACCGTCCCGAGTGATCGCACCTTCCAGAATCCGCGCGCCTCGGCCGCGCGCTGACGTCGATGTCGAAACGTCAATCAGGTCTGGAGCACCGCATAGACATCCCCGGAATTCGCCGCCATCGGCAGCGCCATGAGATGCGCTGCCATCTCGTCCCGGCCGACGAGGCGCCCGAAGCGTAGGGCCTGGCTCTCGCCGAGCGCGACATCGAACCCGTAAGCGCCCAGATCCGCGAGCCGATCGAGGCAGCCGAGCGCAAGATCCCGCGCGATGGTGGTGAACTCGAAGGACAGGGCGGGAAGCGGGAACGCGAGCCCCGCCAGCACCCTCTCCTCGAACCCCTCGACGTCGATCTTCACGAAGGCCGGGCAGCCATGCTCGGCCACCAGCCGGTCGAGGGTGGTGGCGGGTACCGTGATCCGCCGGTCCCAGACCTGCCCCTCCCAGCCCGGCGCGCCCGCCGCCCCCGCGACGAAGGCGGGGCAGGCCGAGGAGACGGTGGGATTGGCCGAGTTGAGGTGCAGCACGACCTCGCCGGGGGCGTCACTCACCGCCGCGACGACCAGGGTCACGTCCGGGTCGCGGCCGTGGAGCAGGCGCAGCGCCCGGGCCGGCCCCGGCTGCGGC
>JAEWKL010000123.1 GCA_023386115.1 Pseudomonadota bacterium | reverse complement strand
CGCGCCGGATCTGCCCAAGCCCCAAGCTCTTGGCCATCTCGGAGCGCTGGGCGGCGTAGTTGGGGGCAACCATCGGGTAGTCGAACGGCAGACCCCACTTCTGCCGGTACTCGGCAGGGGTGAGCCCACGGCCGGAGAGGTGGCGCTTGAGCGACTTATAGGGTCGCCCATCCTCCAGGCTGATGATGTGGTCCGGGGTCACGGACTTGCGGATCGGGACGGGCGGTGTGGGCTTCTCGACCTCGGGCGCTTGCGGTGCGGTCAGCTTCACCAGGGCTGCATGAGTTGTCGCAATAAGGCCCGGCAGCTCGGCCGCCGGAACGTTGTTCTTCGTGACGTAGGCGCCAACGATGTCGGCCGCGAGGCCGATAAAATTGGTGTCGTTCTGGGCGATGTCATCCATATCTGAGACCCAAATTATCCGTTCTTCTACGATATGGACATAACGCGCATCAGGAAAGGTGGGTCAAGTCTCGTTACGGTGAGACATGGCGAAAATTATCTGCGAATTTCCGAGTGGACCCATACCTCCCGGCGTTTGAGAGCGCTTATGTCAGGCAGAGCTGGCTTCGAACAGATCGAGCTGCTGCGCATTCACCGGCCGTCGCCGCTGTCGTCGCGGCGCAGCCTTAGGCTTGGCGAATGGCGGCAGCGCCTCGCGCGGCTTTCCGTGCAGCACTGCCCCGATGATCCGGCCACCCTCGCCATGGTGGAGCAGGTAGAGGACGTGGGCCGGCGTTCGCAGGATCTCCTGGCGCAGCGGCTCCCCAGCCGGCAGGCGAGCCAGATCCGCCAGGAGGCACGGCAGCCCGGCTGAGGCTATCTGCATCGCCTCGAACCTGATCTCGTGGAGGCCCCAATACTGGCGGGCGGCGCCGGCCGTCGTGGATGGGAACGGGTTGGCCGCGAACGCTGTCGCCTCGTTGAGGATGAAGGCCGCTAGGCGGTCGCGCTCGGCGATGGTGCCGGCTCTCAGTGCGTCAGCGAGCTGGCGCTTCTCCTCTGGAATGTCCCGCAACTGCTTCTCCGCCTCGGCCAGGCACACCATTGGCTTGCAAGGGCTGAACAGCCAAGCGGCGGCAGCGGTTTGCCGAGCCGCCCCGCTTCATCCCGTATGTGAGCAGTCCAACGTACAGACGATCTGATCTTCAACGGTGGGATTGACGGCATTCACTATGATCAACGCTATACCTATGCTATGTATCGCCCCAGATTTTCTCAGTCACGAGCCATTGATGATCCGGCGCCGGAAGTCTGGAGACGATCTCCTTGGCGTGGCCCGCATCAGGGCAGAGGAGAGGGGCGGGCCATCAGGGATCGCCGATCGGTATGAGGCTGAGGCCCGTGCGCCCCTGCCGGTCGACACGCGTCGGGCTGCAGGCGGTGAGCTGCTGCCGAGCGAGAACTTCGCAGAGAACACCCTGCCAGCGATCCTCGACACCCTGGCGAACCCCGATGCCGTAGCGGCCGATGCCAGCAGGGACCGCCTCGACCTCGCCAAGAACGCCGGCTCCCTGGAAATGGCCCTCGATACGGCCGACAGCATCCAGGCTGCTGACGGGCTCGAACGGATGCTCGCCCACCAGCTCGCGACCGCCCACGTCGCAGCGATGACGGCGGCGGCGCTGATGCAGCAGCAGATGAACGAGGCCAGCCGCTCGCTCGGGGCTGCCCGGCAGGCGGCATGCGTCGAGGCCGAGCGTATGTCCCGAGCCTTCGTGCGCCTGACTGGCTCGTACTAGGCGGGGATGCAGACCCTGCAGAGGATGCGGTCAGGCGACCGGCAGGTCGTCGTGGTCCAGCACAACCACATCAACGAGGGCGCGCAGGCTGTGGTGGCCGGCAGCGTGACCTGGGGGCCTCAGTCCCGCAAGCGGGTCGGGGGGTGGGGGTGAATTCAGTCGATGCACCCCATGGCCCCAACTGGCGGGCCGCACTCGACAAGGCGAGGCAGGCGCCCCGGTGTGGGGCTCGCACCCGCTCAGGGATCGCCTGCGAGGCCCCTGGGATGCCGAACGGGCGCTGCTACCGGCATGGTGGCGCCAGCACGGGCGCCAAGACGCCTGAGGGCCGGGAGCGGGCTGCGCGGGCGAATTGGAAGCATGGGCGGTACACGGCCCGGGCGATCGCGCTCCGACGGATGATCGCGAAGGCCGGCCGCGACCTGGAGGAGATGATCCGGGCGGCTGAAGCGTCGATGGATGGCCGGCGGGGCTGACCGTATGAGGGTCTTCTACCGACCCTTCGCGGACCTCAGACAGGTCCGCTTCCCGGCCATCTGATCTGCGGCGGATGATCGAACCTATTCCGGATCGAACGGGAACGCGGCGGGCACCAAGTCCGCCTGCCTCGTGGCGATCGCCTCGACGACGAAGGCCGCTGCTGCTCGCACACGCGGGCTGCGCCGCAGATCCTCGTGATAGACGAGCCATAGCGCCATGACCGGCATGGCACGCGGAGCAGGAACACGCCGCAAAGCTGGATCTCGCTCCGCAACAAGGCACGGCAACACGGCACAACCGAGCCCAGCACGGGTCGCTTGGATCAGAGCCTCGGTCGTGTTCGAGCGCAGCACCATCCGATCTGGCGGCACTAGCGCTGACAAGTAGCACTGTGGGGCCACGATACCGAACGCGTCCTCGTGAGCCAGAAAGGTCTGATCGTCGAACGTGCGTGGATCGTCGATGGCCGCGTAACAGGCCATGGCATAATCCCCCAATCGGCGCGTGATCAGCGCTGGGGCCTCGGGTCGCGCCAGCCGCACAGCGAGGTCTGCTTCCCTTCGTGACAGATCGAGATTGCGGTTATCGCCGACCAGTTCGATGCGGAGCCCAGGGTGCGCGCGCAGGAAACCGCCGAGTGCCGGGGCGAACAGCAGCGAGGCCAAGCTCGGTGTCGTAGTTAACCGAACGATCCCGGACAGGTGATCGGCGGCTCCTTCGATCCGTCGTAGAAGCCCGATCGCCTCATCTTCGACGCGTTCTGCGGTCGCGATGACGCTCTCGCCAAGCGAAGTGGCGACGAAGCCAATCGGGCCGCGATCGAAGAGGGGCAAGCCAAGATCGCGCTCGAAGGCGCTGATCCGCCTAGCGGCGGTTGTGTGATCCACGCCGAGCATTCGAGCCGCTGCGGACAATGACCCGCCACGATGCACGGCGAGCACGACACGAAGCCAATCCCAATCCGTCAGCAAACGGGCAGCCGTGTGTTTTTGCTCAGGCACTGTGCGATCTAGCGCGTAGACTGCTCCCATGTCCACGGCCTACCTGAATTAATCCGAGGGATTGGAGACGGGCATTGGCCTCCGCCCTCACCCTCGCTTGGAAATCGAAAAGGCTGTTTTGATGAAGATCACTCAGATCAGAAACGCGACGTTGATCGTCGAGTTTGGAGGTAAGCGCTTTCTGGTTGACCCGATGCTCAATGAGAAGGGAACGTCCGCCGGTTTTCCTGGATCAGCTAATAGTGAGCTTCGCAACCCGCTGGTGTCGCTGCCCCTGCCCATCAAAGAAATCGCCGACGTTGACGCGATAATTCTGACTCACCTGCACGCCGATCATTGGGACGAAGCAGCCAAGGCGAACTTGGACAAGGCCCTACCGGTCTTTTTACAGAACGGCGACGACGCTGCTGCGGTGCGAGAAGCAGGCTTCACCGATGTGCGGGTTCTCAGCGAGACATCAGCGTACGATGGCACTACGCTGACCAAAACGGACGGTCAGCACGGTACAGACGCGACTATCCAGGCGATCCCTCGCCTTGGAAAGGTCTGCGGGGTCGTCTTCGGCCATCCGTCTGAGAAGCGCCTGTACATCGCGGGCGACACGATTTGGAACCGGCACGTTGAGACAGCCATCGCCCGCCACCAGCCGCAGGTGATCGTTCTCAATGCGGGCAAGGCGACGTTCATCGGCCTCGATCCAATCATCATGGGAGAAGAGGATGTCCGGGCGGTTCACCTTGCCGCGCCAGAGGCGACCTTGATCGCTAGCCACATGGAAGCAGTGAACCACTGCATCCTGAGCCGTGCCGCCCTGCGGACCTACGCGGAAAGGAAGAGCTTCTCAGCGCGGCTTTTGATCCCCGAAGACGGTGAGACCATCGCGGTCTAGGTTGCTTGTCCTGCTCGCGGATCTGCGAAGCGAATGCGAAGCAGCGGCCAAAGGAGAAACGGTCGCTCCATTTTTCCCAGCATTCTGAACTTGCATCGCCACGCTGATTTTTAGAACGCAGACCAGATGTATCAATCAATAGGTAACTCTCACGCAAATGGTCCGCTTATGGGCATCGAGCCAATTTCCGCAAACCACCCACACCAGACGTGCCCGTTCTTAGCCCGCGACCATCGCAGCCGACCAGAGCACTCGGGGGCGCGGGATCTCACCTTCGTTACCCGGCTCGGCAGAAGTTGCTCTCAGAGCCTCCCTGACGGCGTTTCGGGGTTCGGGTAGGGCTGGACCGGAAAGCTCCAGAAAACGCCTCCAGGGCCTCCACTGCGGATTTCTGGCGCATCCTCTGCCTGATGAGCGGCGTAGCCAGTTGCGGGTGGGCGAGGCTGATCCGACGCCTAGATAGGCTGTCCACTCGTCAAGCGGAGGATGGAATGGCCGGAAAAGCTCGTAGACGCCCCTCGTGGAAGCGGAAGCGCTCAGGCCTCCCCACGCCAC
>JAEWKL010000144.1 GCA_023386115.1 Pseudomonadota bacterium | reverse complement strand
CCCCCCCCCCCCCGGCCCCCCCCCGCGGCGGTAACGGACGTCAGTAGTGCGGCACCGTTCGATGCTCGATCAGCGGCGCCTCCATGCGGAAATGCAGGCCGGTCGGCTTGAAGTCGAAGCCGATATCGGCGCCGCACTGCATGGTGAGCACCCGTTGCAGCAGGGTCGAGCCGAAGCCCTTGCGGGTCGGCTCCGCGGTGCGCGGGCCGCCGCGCTCGGTCCAGTCGAGCCGCAGGCGGCGGCCGGTCTCGCCCTGGTCGACGGCCCAGGCCACGGTGATGCGCCCCTCGGGCACCGAGAGGGCGCCGTGCTTGGCGGCGTTGGTGGTCAGCTCGTGGATTGCCATGCCGGTCGGCACCGCGAGGTCGGCGGTGAGCTCGACATGCGGCCCTTCGAGGGCGATGCGCCGGCCGGCCTCGTCGTTGTAGGGGCCGAGCTCGTTCTCCAGCATCTCCTGGAGCGAGGCCATCTGCCAGTAATCCTCCGTCAGGAGGTTATGGGTCTTGGCGAGCGAGATCACCCGGGCCGAGAAGCCCTGGTAGAACTCGTCGACGCTGGTGGCCGAGCGCGCCGAGGCGCCGAGCAGCGCCTGCACGGTGGCGAGCGTGTTCTTCACCCGGTGGTGCAACTCGCGGATCAGCAGAGCCTGGCGCTCGGCCGTCTGCTGGCGCTCGTGCAGGAAGGCCGCCGCCTCGCGCTGGCGCCGCCGCGCCCGCACGGCGAAGCGGGTGGCGGTGACGAGGGTGGCGGGGTGGAACGGCCGCTCCAGCAGGGTGACGTTGCCGAGGGACTCCATCAGCCGCGCATCCGGCGGGGTGCCCCGCAGGGTGAGCAGCACGAAGGGATAATCCGACCACGGCTCCTGCCCGGCCAGGTAGGCGGCGAGGCCGTGCCGGTCGGAGGCGCGCAGGGCCTCCTCGGTCAGGACCGCGCAGCTGCCCGCATCGAGCCGGGAGACGAGGGCCGGCAGGTCGGCGCAGATCTCCGAGCGCAGGCCGGCCTCCTCCAGGATGCTGCCCGCCACCGCGGCGTCGCGCCCGGCGGGGGCGAGGATCAGGACCGGGGGATCACTCTCTCTCATGCTTGTCCCGGCTCGGCCGATCCCGCTCCGCGTCCTCGCGCTCGGCCAGGAGGCGGCCGGACGCGCCGTGATAGCTCGGCACGCCCGTGAGGACGCCCCGGAAGCCTGTCAGCGGCTCGCCGACACGCAAACCGTCACCGTCGATCCGAAGTTCCCGGATGGTGTCCTCGTGCGGCCCCACCCTCTTCTTGACCACCGACACCGCCCGGCGCAAGTGCCCATCCGCCTCGAAGAACCGAAACAGCACCACGGTGTCGCTGAGGTAGGTGAGATCGACCGTCGTCGACATCTGCCCGACGAGCCCGTGCTGGGCCAGCACGAGCAACGTCGTCACGCCCTGCTGGTTCAGGTAGGTCAGGATCTCGTGCATCTGCAGCAGGAGGTACTGCTCGCCCGGCATCGCGTTCTGGTAGCCGGTGAGCGAGTCGATCAGCACCAGGCGCACGCCCTCGCGCTCGACGGCGTCGCGCACCATCGCGGCGAGTTCGCCCGGCGAGACCTCCGCCGGGTCGATCTGCTCGACCCGCAGGCGCCCGTCCGCGATCGCCACGGCGACGTCCATGCCGAGGCCGGCGGCCCGGCGCATCAGGATCCCGATCGGCTCGTCGAAGCTCAGGATCAGCCCGCGCTCGCCGCGCGCCAGCGCCGCCACCATGTAGGCGAGCGCGGTCGAGGACTTGCCGACCCCCGAGGGCCCGAGCAGCATCGTGCTGGTGCCCCGGTCGAGCCCGCCGCCGAGCAGCGCGTCGAGGCCCAGGTTGCCGCTGCCGAGACGGTCGATGTCGTAAGGATGATGGTGCTCGGCCGCGATCAGGCGCGGGAACACCGTGAGGCCGCCGCGGCGGATGACGTAGTCGTGGTAGCCGCCGCGGAAATGCGTGCCGCGCATCTTGATCACCCGCAGGCGCCGGCGCTCGCCGCCATAGAGGGGGGCGAGCTGCTCGAGCTGGATCACCGCGTGGCAGAGGCTGTGCAGGTTGAGGTCGTCCTGCTCGGCGGTGAGGTCGTCGAGGAGGAGCGCGGTGGTGTCGTGGATGAGCAGGTAGCTGCGCAGGGCCAGCACCTGGCGGCGGTAGCGCAGCGAGCCCTGCGAGAGCAGGCGGATCTCCGACAGGCTGTCGAACACCACCCGCTGCGGCTTGACCCGGTCGATCTCCGCGATGGCGAGCCGCACGGTCTCGCCGAGCTCCAGGTCGGAGGAATGGACGAGGCTCTGCTGCTGGCGCGGGTCGAGGCTGAGCTCGGGCGGCACCAGCTCGAAGATCTCGATGCCCTCGAGCGACCAGCCGTGGCGGGACGCCACGGAGGCGAGTTCGCGCCGGCTCTCCGAAAGGGTGATGTAGAGGCAGCGCTCGCCGAGCCGCGCCCCGTCGAGGAGGAATTGCAGCGCCAGCGTGGTCTTGCCGGAGCCCGGCCGCCCCTCGACCAGGTGGGCGCGGTTGGCCGCATAGCCACCCTCCAGGATGGAGTCGAGGCCCGGCACGCCGGTCGGGATCGGGGCCGCATCGTCGGCGGGGGAAAGCACGGGATCGGGCATGGCGGGCAGGCTGGCTGTTTCGGAGGGATGGTCTTCGAATCGGCGGCGCCGGCTCGCGATACCCGTCAGGGGCTACCCGGCTTGTGGCAAAGAAATGCGGCGAGAACAAAGGGCTCCGGGAACATAAGGGGTCTCGGCGCCCGAGGGCTGTGCGTTCAGGGGGCGAGGCGGGACCTCGGGCCCGCAGCGGGAAAAAGCGCACCGAAAAGCGCATCCCGGCCCTTGACGCGGCGGGGGTTCGCACGCATGTGGCCCTGGTCCGTGGGCGGCCGACGAATCGGCCGCGCGCGGCGTCACCGGAATCCTTCATCCCCCATGCCCAGCGACAGTAGTCGACGGACCGTGCCGCCTCGGTACCGCCTCGCGTGACCCGCGCCTGATCGCTGATCGGGCTCGCCCGCGACCGGCGCCGATGCGGCCGGTCGAACGAGGTGAGCCATGACCCTGATGACGACGGGCGCCCGCTCCGGCGCCACCGCCACCCGCGACCGCAGCGTCGTGACCGTGCTTCTCCTGATGCTGGCCCTGGTCTTCGGACCCGCCATCGGCCTCCACGTGGCCGTCAACCTGCTCGGGCCTGCGCCTGCCCCGGACGGCCTCGTCTCGGCCGTCTCCGCCGAGGCGCCCCGGGGCGGCCGGGGCTGACGCCTGAGGTCGGGGCTGGCGCCTGGGGTCGGGGCTGGCGCCTGGGGTTGACCCGGTCCGCCCCCATCCCGTCTCAGGCCGCCCCCCGCCCCCGCAGGATCAGGACCGCGCCGGCGAGCAGCAGCACGGCCCCGATCCAGGTTTCCGGGCCCAGGCCGCCCTTGCGGCCGGTCAGGCCCATCGCGTCTCCGGCGATCCCCGCCGCGAGCTGGCCCGCCACCACCATCGCCACCGTGACGGTCGCGCCCTGCTGGCGGTAGCCGTACAGGCTCGCGGCCACGACCAGCGTGCCGAGCAGGCCCGGCACCAGGAACCAGGGCTCGGCCCGCTCCGCCAGGCGCAGCGGGAAGGTCGGGCCGCTGCGCCAGACCTCGACGAGGCCGAGCAAGGACAGCCCGACCAGCGAATTGCACAGGAGCGCTCCCGTCAGGCCGGTCCCCCGCGCCACGATCGCCCCCATCACGGCGTTCTGGATCACCAGAGCCGCTCCCGCGACGAGGCAGAGGAGAGCCGCGCCGGTCATCGGGCGGCCCTGGCGCAGCGGGACGGAAAGGGAGGGCGAGGGCGAGATGACATGGCGCGGCTCCTGTCGAGCCGCGATCATCTTCCATCATGGACGATTGTCAAATACAGGAAACGGTTCCGGTTCCGCAGCCGAGGGCACCACCGCGGGCCTGGTCGGGATCAGGAGATCAGTCCCCGCCGCAGGGCCACCGCCACCGACTGGGCGCTGTTGAGCGTGCCGAGCTTGGTCCGGGTGGTGCGCAGGTGGTGCTCGACGCCCTTGGAGGAGATCGCCAGGATCTCGCCGATCTCCCAGCTCGTCTTGCCCTCGGCCACCCATTGCAGCACCTCGCGCTCGCGCGGCGACAGGCGGATCTCGGCGCCGGCCTCCGAGCGCAGCAGCACGAGCTGGGCGAAGGCGTAGGTCGCCACGAGCTGCAGCGTGCCGAGATCCTCCGGCGAGACCTCGACCCGCGCGCCCGAGAAGCTGAACCCCGCGAGCTGCCCGTCCAGGGTCAGGAGCGGCACGGTGACCCCCTGGCGCAGGCCGTGCTCCCCGGCCTCATGCATGATGCGCAGGGCCGCCGGATCCTCGCGGTACTGGTCGGCGATCTCGGACCAGGCGAAGGGCGCGCTCGCCCCGGCGAGGTGGCGCACCGTCGCGTCCCGGAAGAGGTAGCCGCGGGACAGGTAGCGGGTCTTCCAGTCCGGCGGCATCGCATCGAGGAGGGAGTGCTCGTATTGCTGGCGCGGCGGCGCACCGATGACCGGCAGGGTTCCGGCCAGCGCGTGCTCGATCCCGAAGCGGTCGAGGAGCCGCAGCAGGAGATCGGAGACGTCCTGCGCGCTCGCGGTCCGGTCAAGGGAGCGCAGGAAGGCGAGGGTCAGATCGAGGCGCTTCCGGCTCATGCAACCTGCCTAACGCGGAGAGCATTCAGAAACATCTGTGATTGTAGCCGCGGCACGGCGGCAGAGAGGCATGATGTCGCGGATTTTCGGATGTGCGGCAAGACCTGCACGGCCCGCATTCCCCGTCCGGGGTCGGCGCGAGTCCGTGGCGCCCGATCCCGACAGGTTTCGCGGCAGCGGCCGCCGTTCTCTGCGTCGGAAACCGGCACCATCGCAACCCGCCACCATGGCGGGCACCGGAGCGGACGACGTCGCGGTCTGCCCCTGTCATACCCCCCTGCGCCTTTGCATCGATACGCCGACGCCGAGGCGTCCGGATTGCAAGGCGTCCGGCACATCGGCGCCAACGCCCGTTCGGGCTTCGTGCATCTCACGAAACTCCCGCTGCGCTGACGCCGCCACAGCGAGCGACGACAGTGACCGCGAGTTTCGTGAGACACACTTGGCCGGCGCCTTCGGGTCCGAAGGCGCCGCGGTATCGGTCCGCCCGAGCCGTGCCGCGGTTGCGGTCCGCGATCGAGAATTCATCGTCACGATCTCTGCGTCAGGCAAGCCGCGTCGCGGCGATGATCCGGCGAGGGAGGGGGGGAAGATTTGCGGAGGACGCTCTTGCGGCGCCCGCGAACGCCCGCCATCTGCCGGACGCGCCTGCGGTTGGGCGCTCTTCGGAGAAGATCATGCCGCACCCCAACACCACCGCCCTCTCGGGCACGATCCAGCACGTCTTCGCGCACCGCTTCACCCTGGAGGCGGACGGCGCGGTCCACCTCGCCGATCTCGGGCCCAAGGGGGCGGAGATCTTCCCCCTCGCCGCCGGCCTGCAGGTGACCCTCGAGGGCGAACGCCGCCCCTCGGAGATCAAGGTGGCGCGGATTTCCACGGAGGGCCGTGCGCCGGTCGAACTCCATCACAAGAAGCCGCACCACCCGGGCAAGGCCAAATCCGGCATGCCCGTCGATCCCGCCGCCGCCCTCGCCGCCGTGACGGCGGCGGGCTGGACGCCTGCGGGCGCGCCGCTCGCCAAGCCGAAGCACGTCGAGGTGCTGGCGCGAAGGGGCCCTGGCGCCTGGACCGAGCTCCATGTCGACGCCACCGGGACGATCACCAAGGAGAAGGCGCCCGACGCCGAAAAGTGGGGCGCAGCCCTCGCCTGATGAGTTCACGGGGCCGCGCCGAGCGCGGCCCCTCACCCATTTAGTTTCAGGGTGGCCGCGCAGAGCGCGGCCCCTCGCCCTTTTAGGTTTCAGGGTGGCCGCGCAGAGCGCGGCCCGTCACCGCCTTCCGACCGGCTCCATCTTTCCGACCGGCTCCATGCCGGTCCGCCGGATCGCCGCCGCGGCGCGCTCCGAGACGAGATGGGCGATCAGCCGCTCGGCGGGTGCGACGGCCTGCGCGCCGGCGACGATCGCCGCCGTGAAGGTCTGGACGAGCTGGACCTCGTCGGGGAGCGCTCCCACCACCTCGATCCCCGGCACGTCGACGAGTTCGCTCACCGGCCCGAGGGCGAGGTCGGCCTCCCCCGTCGCCAGGGCGGCGGCGGACTCGGTGCCCCGCGACAACACCCGCTTGCGCACAGTCTCGGCGATGCCGAGACGCGGCAGCACGGTGTCCTGGATGAACAGCCCGCTGGTGCTGCCCGGCATCACGACGAGGCGGGCGGCCATCAGGGTGCGGGCGAGGGCCGCCATGGTGCCGATCTCGGGGTGCGGCGCCCCCGCCCGCACCGCGGCGGCCAGCGGCGCGGTGGCGAGCTCCACCGCCGAGCCTTCGACGATCCGGCCTTCTCCGGTCAGCTCGTGCAGGCCCTCGT
The DNA here is from genome assembly GCA_023386115.1 of Pseudomonadota bacterium. Taxonomy (GTDB): domain Bacteria; phylum Pseudomonadota; class Alphaproteobacteria; order Rhizobiales; family Beijerinckiaceae; genus Methylobacterium. The sequence continues at coordinate 3,529 of JAEWKL010000144.1, read as the reverse complement.
TCGAGAGGATCACCACGTCGACCTGCGCGCCATGCGCGAGCTGATGCCGGATGGTCCGCGGCCCCTGCCCCTGCGAGGCGCCGGACAGGGTCCGGACCCTCACGCCGGTCGCGTGCTCGAAATCCGGCAGCACCGCCTCGTAGGCGAGCGCGAAGCCGCCCGAGATCATCACGGTGAGGTCGGCGCGGGTGTGGTCGGTCGGGGTCATGGAGGGGGCTGCCGGGGCTGAAGCGGATGCCGCAAGGGCGGTGGCCGGTTTTGCGACGAGAATCTGCGACACGACAAGAACCTGAGCGGCGAAGCGTTGGCCTGCCACCGCACGTCCGCTTCGGGATCGGGAGGGATCTTTCGCGCGGCACGGCGCATCGGCGCAAGCCGCCCCACGCGTCCGGCCACCCTCCTATTCCCGGACCGGCGCCAAATCCTCTAAGGCCTTCCCCGGACAAGCGATCAGGGGGAACGACCATGGGACCGGAGGAACGGACACGGGAGCGGGGCTTTCCGCGCTGGCGCCTCGCCCAGGGGCCGGTGGTGCTGCCGGACGAGCGGCCGCCGCTCGGGCAGGTGGTGGTGCTGGCGCTCCAGCACGTCGTGGCGATGTTCGGCTCGACGGCGCTCGCCCCGCTGCTGATGGGCTTCGATCCGAACCTCGCGATCCTGTTCTCCGGGATCGCCACGCTCCTGTTCTTCGTCGTGGTCGGCGGGCGGGTGCCGAGCTATCTCGGTTCCAGCTTCGCCTTCATCGCGGTGGTGATCGCCGCCACCGGTTACGGCGGCAGCGGGCCGAACCCCAACCTGCCGGTCGCCCTCGGCGGCATCATCGCCGCCGGCGCGGTCTACGCCCTGATCGGGATCGTGGTGATGCGGGCGGGCGACGCCTGGATCGGCCGGCTGATGCCGCCGGCGGTGACCGGGGCGATCGTCGGGGCGATCGGCCTCAACCTCGCGCCGATCGGCGTGAAGGGCCTCTCGGGCTCCGGCCCCGATGTCGGGATCGGGCTGTTCACGATCCTGGCGGTCGGCCTTTCCGCCTCCTACCTGCCGGGATCCGCGCGGCGCCTGCCGCTGCTGATCGGGGCGGTGGCCGCCACCCTGCTCTACGGCGTGCTGGCCAACGGCCTCGGGCTGGCCGAATCCTACGGCCTCAAGCCCCTCGACCTCGCGCGGATCGCGCAAGCCCCGTGGTTCGGCTGGCCGCATGTCACCACGCCGGTCTTCGAGGCCTCCGCGATCGGGCTGATCGCCCCCGTCGCCCTGGTGCTGGTCGCCGAGAATCTCGGCCACGTGAAGGCGATCGGCGCGATGACCGGGCGCAACCTCGATCCGTATCTCGGCCGCGCCTTCCTCGGCGACGGGCTTGCCACGATGCTCTCAGGGTCCTTCGGCGGCACCGGCGTGACGACCTATGCCGAGAACATGGGCGTGATGGCGGTGACCCGGATCTACTCGACCCTGGTCTTCGCCGTCGCCGGGCTGGTCGCGATCCTGTTCGGGCTGTCGCCGAAATTCGGTGCCGCGATCCTGGTGATCCCAGGGCCGGTGATCGGCGGCCTGTCGGTGGTGGTGTTCGGGCTGATCGCCGCCGCGGCGGGGCGGATCTTCGTCGAGAACCGGGTCGATTTCTCCCGCACCCGGGTCCTGCTCACCGTCGGCACCGCCCTGGTGCTCGGCGCCGGCGACTTCACGGTCAGCCTCGGCAGCTTCAAGCTCGGCGGGATCGGGACGGCCACGGCGGCCGCGATCCTGCTCTACCACCTGCTGCGCGACGATCCGGCCTGACGAAGGATCGCTCTCGGGTGCAGTATCGGGGACTTGGCAGGACCCATCCGTTGGCAGGACCCATCCGCCGGCTTTAGGGACAGGTCACGGATGGGTCTTGCGAGGTCAAGCCCAGTAGCCGCCCGGCCACCGCCATGCTCTAATCAGGCCTTTCTCCGCCCTGTCCGGGGCGACAGGAGGCCGGCATGCAGCCAGGATTGCGCGTGCAGCAGGATCCGCGCCGTAAAGCCGGCGCGGTCAGCGGCCCACCGGCGGGCGCCGCGGCGGACCTCCTCACCGATCCCCTGGCCAGTTCCCTGGTCGCCCCCCTCGCGGGCGATCTCGTCGCCGGGCTGATGCGCCGCCACGAGGTCGCGGCCGAGCGGCTGATCGGCTGGCTGCGGGTGGGGATCGGGGCCTGCGTCTTCGTCACGGTGATCGCCGCCAGCCACCTGCTGCACGAGCTGGCCGGGGTGTCGCTCGGCCTCTTCGAGCACAATGCCTGGATCGCCGCCCTGGGCTTCCTGGGCATCGGCGCCGCCAGCATCGTGCTCGCGGTGCCGCAGCGCTGGCGGCACGCCTACGCCTACCTGTTCATGGTGCTGGATGTCGGGCTGGTGCTCGCCATCACGGTTCTCGCCCTCGGCGAGCGCGGCCTGCCCGGCAACGCCCTGCCCTCCGCGCCGATCGTCTGGGCGATTCCCCTGGTCCTGGCCGTCGGGGCTTTGCGCTACGACGTGAAGGTCCAGCTTTCCGCCGTCGCGCTCCTCATCCTCGGCCTCCTCGGCATCGCGGTCGGGCTCGGGCACCGCCTGATCCTCGATCCGGCCGCCGCCGGCACGCCGGCCTGGACCCAGCTGGTCTCGATGCCCGTCAACGTGATGCGCCTCGCGCTGCTCCTGCTCGCCGGCGCCGCCACGGCCCTCGGCATCGTGCGCTCGCGCCGGCTCCTCGCCTCGGCGGTCCGGGACGCGGTCGGGCGCGCCAGCCTGTCGCGCTTCCTGCCGGCGGAAATCGCGCCCCGGCTCGCGGCGGGGGACGCCGCGCTCCGCCGCGGCCGCCGCCAGCGGGCGGTCATCGCCTTCGTCGACATCCGCGATTCGACCGGGATGGCCGAGGGCATGGACCCGGAGGGCCTGTCGCGGTTCTTCACCGCCTTCCGCACCCGCATCCTGGCCTGCGTGCGCCGGCATCACGGCTTCGTCGACAAGTTCATCGGCGACGGCGCGCTGATCCTGTTCGGGGTGCCGGACGAGGGCGGCGACGACGCGGCCCGGGCGCTCGCCTTCGCGCAGGACCTCGCCGGCATCGTCGAGGCCTGGAACGAGACCCGGGAACTGCCCCGCGCGGTGCGGATCGGCATCGGCATCCATGTCGGCGAAGTGTTTTGCGGCATCGTCGGCGACGAGGAGCGGATGGAGTTCACGGTTCTGGGTGACGCGGTGAACGTCGCCTCGCGCCTCGAACAGGCGACCAAGCGCTACGGCGCGGTGGTGCTCGCCTCCGAGGCCGCCGTCGCCGGCTCGTCGGACCCGACGGCCTGGCGGGAGGTCGGCCGCGAGCCCCTCGCCGGCCGCACCCAGCCGATCACGATCTTCGCCCCCGTCCGCCCCGCGTGAGGCTCTCCGACGACGAAGGCCCCGCTTGCGGCGGGGCCGGCGTCTCATACGAAATCCGACCGATTGCTTCGCAATGCGGATTTCGGCTTCGCTCGGGCGCCGCGCGGGCTTGTTTATGCCAATAACGAAAAAAAAAAAACGAAAAATCCAAA
>JAEWKL010000081.1 GCA_023386115.1 Pseudomonadota bacterium | reverse complement strand
GCCGCAGCGCCGGCCGCCGGCCCGCCGCCCGCCGCTCCGCCCTCCTCCGGGATCGGCGCCGGCCTGCCGGCCTGGCCGCAGGTCGATCACGGCAAGTTCGGCCCGGTGCGGCGCGAATCCCTGTCGCGCATCCAGCAGATCTCCGGCCAGGCGCTCACCCGCAACTGGCTGACGATCCCGCACGTCACCAATTTCGACCACGCCGACGTCACCGAGACCGAGGCGCTGCGCCGCGAGCTGAACGGTGCCGCGCGGCCCGGCAGCCACAAGGTCACGATGGTGGCGATCCTGATCAAGGCCGCCGCCGCCGCGCTCCGGGCCTATCCGCGCTTCAACGCGGCGCTCGACGGCGATGCCCTGATCCTGAAGGACTACGTCCATGTCGGCTTCGCGGTCGATACGCCGCGGGGCCTTCTGGTTCCGGTGGTGCGCGACTGCGATCGCAAGGGCCTCGTCGCGATCGCCCAGGAGATGGGAGAACTCGCCGATCAGGCCCGGTCCGGCACCCTGCCCCCCTCCGCCATGCAGGGCGGCGGCTTCTCGGTCTCCTCGCTCGGCGGCATCGGCGGCGACGGCTTCACGCCGATCATCAATGCGCCCGAGGTGGCGATCCTGGGTGCGGCGCGCTCGCGCATCGAGCCGGTCTGGGACGGCAGCACCTTCCAGCCGCGGCTGATCCTGCCCTTGAGCCTGTCCTGGGATCACCGGGCGGTGGACGGCGCCGCCGCGGCCCGCTTCCTGTCCCACCTCGCCGCCGTGCTCACCGACCTGCGCCGGGGCGCCCTGTGATCCGGGCGGCGGCGTCCGTCGATTATCCGGCCCTGGCGCGGCTGTTCCGGGAGATGCAGGCCTATTACGGCGGGTCGTGCCCGCCGCGCGGAGAGGTCGAGGCCGCGCTGGCCGGACGCCCGGCCGGCACCGAGATCCTGGTGGCGGAGGACGGCGCCGATCTGGCCGGCTTCGCGGCCTTCTCGGCGGTCTATCCTGGCCCGGGGCTTCAGGGCGGCCTCTTCCTGAAGGAGCTGTTCGTCGGCGCCGCCCATCGCGGTGCCGGCCACGGCCGCGCTCTGGTGCAGGCCGTCGCGGCGGAGGCTGTGGCGCGCGGGCTGGGGCGGGTCGACTGGACGGCGGATGCGGGGCAGCCGCGGCTGCTGGCGTTCTACCAGGACCTCGGCGCGGCGCCGAAGCCCGACAAGGTGTTCTTCCGGCTGGACGGAGAGGCGCTGGCAAGGCTCGGCGAGCCGGAGGGACGCTGACCGAAGGGCCTTCCTCCGATGGCCGGAAGGGGGCGGACTCCGCCGCCCCGAGAGCGAGGCGGGACAGGAGGGATCGCGCTCGATCTCGCCACGTCGACGAACTCCCGGGCGATGCGTTGCCGCCGCCCGCGCCCGGGTCTAAGCTCGCCGCATGGACGAGAGCGATGCCCTTCTCGCCGCACTCCACCGGACGGCCGAGCCCGAAGCCACCAGGGCCGTGGAGCACCTGCTCCGGCACGGGTCCGATGCGGAACTGGCGCGGATCAACGCCTTGCATCTCGCCGCGGCGGCGGGCCTTGACGACGAGCCGGTGATTGCCGCGCTCCTGCATGGCGCCCGGCTCGGCCTGGTCGAGATGGCCTGGAACGTGCTGTGCCCGAGCTGCGGCGGCGTGATCGAGGCGCCGGGGAGCCTGCGCGGCGTGAAGGCCTCGGGCTATCACTGCGCCTTCTGCGCCCTCGACAGCGAGCCGGTCCTCGACGACACGGTCGAGGTGACGTTCACGGTGAGTCCCCGGTTCCGGCGCATCGCCGCGCACGACCCCGACGGGCTTGGCCTATGGGACTATCAGCGTCAGGTCTTCTTCGGCTCCGGCGTCGCCTTTCCGGAGCCGGCGGAGTTCGCCGCGCTGGCGCAGCGGGCGACCGTCGACTCGGTCGAGCTGCGCGCCGGCGAGCGGATGATCCTGGCGCTCCAGATCGGGCCGGAGCCGCTGATCGTGCTCGATCCCGTCACCCACGCCGCCCACAGCCTCGCGATCGAGGGCGAGCCGACGCTCGAGCGCCAGGATCTCGCCCTGGTCTTCGACACCGCGCGGGCGAGCGCCGGACGCAGCATCGTCCGCCCCGGACCCTTGCGCCTCTCCCTCGACAACCGGAGCAACGGGCGGGTGCTGCCTACGATCTTCCGCGTCGGGCCCGAACTCGACGCGCTGCTCGGCGGGCGGCGGTCCTTCCTCACCGCCAAGCGGCTCCTCAGCAACCAGACCTTTCGCGACCTCTACCGCACCGACACGCTCGACATCGACCAGCGGCTCAAGATCCTGAGCCTGACCTTCCTGTTCACCGACCTGAAGGGCTCGACCGAGCTCTACGCCCGGGTCGGCGACCTCGTCGCCTACGACTTGGTGCGGGCGCATTTCCGGATCCTGCACGAGATCGTCGCCGCCGAGGGCGGGGCGGTGGTCAAGACGATCGGCGATGCCGTGATGGCGACCTTCTTAGGACCGCACCAGGCGGTGGCGGCGGCTTTGCGCATGCGGGCGGCGATGCAGGCGCTGAACGTCGAGCGTGGGGCCGACGATCTCGTGCTCAAGATCGGATTGCACGAGGGTCCCTGCCTGGCGGTGAGCCTCAACGACCGCCAGGACTATTTCGGGCAGACCGTGAACGTGGCGGCGCGGGTGCAGCAGCTCGCGAGTGCGGGCGGCATCTTCGCCACCGGCTCGGTCCTGCGCCATGCGGAGGCCGCGCGTCACCTCGCCGAGAACGGAATCACGACCCGGGCCGAGTTGCGGGCCTTGCGCGGCATCGGCGAGCCGGTGCCGGTCCACGAATTCACCTGAGATCCGGCGGAACGCCGTGATCGATCAGCCCGAGGCGCGGCACCACCGTGCCGGGGCCAAGGATCGCGCCGGGGGCCACCACCGCGTTGGCTCCGAGCCGCGCCCCGTCCCCGACGAGGGCGCCGAACTTGGCGAGACCCGTCTCGACCGTGGCGCCGTCGTGCCGGAACGCCACCGTGGCGCCGGGCCACTCGTTGCGGTGATTGGCGATGACGGCGCCGGCCTCGAGATTCACGCCCCGGCCGACCACGCTCTCGCCGACGAAGTTGAAATGGGCGAGCGCCGTACCGGCGAACAGGAACGAGGCCTTCAGCTCCGCGCCCGGCCCGATCGTGCAGGCCTCCTCGAGCCAGGCACCGCCCCGCAAGGTGGCGCCGTGCCCGATGACGCAGCGCGGGCCGACGACGAGCGGGCCTCTGAGCACCGCGCCGGGCTCGACACGGGCGCTGTGATGGATTGCGACCGCGTCGACGACGGAAAATTCCTCACCGAGACGGGCGAGAAGCCGGCGGACGATGTCCGGTGCCGCCGCGGTCAGCGCCCAGGGCGTCTCCGCGGCGTGCTCGGCGAGGGCGGAGGTGGGAAAGGCCGGGATGTGGCGGGTCAGCAGGCTCATGATGGTTCCCGCCGCTCCCGCCCAGCCGCTCCCGCTCAGTCGCAGACGCGGACCCGGCGGATATAGACGTCGCCGAACTCGTCGATCATCCGGCGGCGAACGGTGTAGCAATCCGGGCCATAGGCCGGGGCATAGCCGCCATAGACCGGCGTGTAGCCGTAGGCGGGGGCCGGCGCATAGCCGTAGGC
>JAEWKL010000044.1 GCA_023386115.1 Pseudomonadota bacterium | reverse complement strand
ATGGGCCTGATCAACGGCACCAGCATCGCGCGCGAGCCGGTGACGGCCGTCACCTACTGGCATGTCGAGCTCGACAGCCACGACATCCTCCTCGCCGAGGGCCTGCCCGCCGAGAGCTATCTCGACTGGGGCGACCGGCCGTTCTTCACGGAAGCGTCCGATCACGCTCTGCACAACCCGGACTTCGTCGTGCCGGGGCTATCCGCCCGCTGCCGGCCGGTGGCGGTCGATGGGCCGGTGGTCGAGGCCGAGCGGGCGCGCCTGTCGGGCGTGTTCGCCGCCGCACTCGGCGCCGATTGCGCCTGGGACGAGGCCGAGCGGTTCGCCTGGATCGCCGCGTAGCCCGGGAACGAGAAGCCCCCCTCGGCGGCTGCCGGCGGGGCTGAAGGCGTGGGAACGAGGAGATCCCGTCGACCGGCACCCGGGACGAACTCGGCCGCCGAGCGGGCGAACTTCCCCGCCGTGGTCCGGGGCTCGTAGAGCGTGCCCGTGGTCGCTTCGAGTGCTTCGAGGAGCGCCTCGCCGGCGCGCGGCAAGTCCTTGAGCTTGGGCAGGCTCGGAAGCTCGGTCTGGCGCGTGATGTCGAAGCCGCGATCGGTCGCGGTCCCGCCGCCCGTGTAGCTGCGGATCAGGTGGGCGAGCTTCCGCGCCGGCCACGCGGCCGCGGCATCGGCGAGGCCGGCGATGTTCTGCACCGTGTCGGATAGCGACGCCGCCCCGCGGATCAGGCCGGCGCCGTCGCCGTTGAGGACGTCGGCGAGCGTCGACGGGCGGGCCTACCACCGGACAGAGTAATCCCTAACGCGCTGGGGCAGCCTGACCAATACCGCCGTCTTGGCGTCTACCCTGGCCGCCATTCGAACCTGCATCTCCGGAAGAGCTGCTGAGCCGTGGGCACGACGGTCTCGCCGCAGCGGGGGCGACTGCTCTCCGCTCAGTTCTTCGCCACGACGGTCCTCGGTTCCGGGGCAGCCTTCGGTGGTGCGACCCAAAGCGGAGCCGAGATTGTTAGGTATGTCGCCGTGCCGGTGAACCGGTTCTTGACGTCGAACTCGCGGAAGAACCGCACATTCGTCGCGACCGGGATCTCGCCCAGCTTGAACGTGTAACCAATCTGAGCGCCGAGAGACGTGACCCGACCCTTGAACGGCCCGACCCGGTCGCCCGAGCCGCTGTCGCCGGTGAGCTGGTTGTAATAGTAGCCGACGAGACCGACTGATAGCTCCTTGCTCAGGTACTTGGAGGCCGACCATTCCAGGTGGAACTCGGTGCCGGTGAGGTACTGGGTCGCCGGGTTGATCCAGTTGAAGGTGATGCCCGGCACGACTGAGAGCTCGTAGCCGAGAACGGGATCGAGGTAGGTGAGCGCGCCGCTGAGATCGATTGCCGGGCGATTGAGCGCGATGTTGGAGAGCTGGCCGTTCTCGAAGCTGCCGGATGGCACGACCCCAAGGAGGGTGCCGCTCCAGTGGAAGTTGCCGGAATGCCAGCCGACGAACGAGGCGAGATAGATGTCGCCAACGTTGAAGATTGCGTCCCGCTCACGCCCGGCGATGATCCTGTCGATGCGCGGCGAGGCGAGGACCGCCCCGGCGCTGATGTTGGGCGTTCCGAACGGGATGGTCATGGAGAAGCCGAGATTGCCGCCCAGGATCTCCAACGGCGTGACCCAGATTGGCGTAGCGAACACTGCGCTCGTGTCGTTCTTGACGTTCGCGGCGACAACGCCGCCGCCCTGGAAGAGCCGGTTTCCGCCGAGATTGCCCGAATAGTAGTATGTCTCGCTCTCGAAGTAGAAGCCCGGCGGCGGCGTCACGCCTGCGAGCGGGCCGCGATTGCCGAGAACGTAGATGCCCTGTGCATATTCGGCGGCCTGTGCACCCGGCATGCCAAGTAGCAACGTAGCGCCGGAAATCGCCGAAGCGAGCGTCCGCCAAGCTACAGACATGGTCGCGCCTCCTAAATCTCTGATGTTGCAGCAGGCTTATACCGGACGAAAAGGATCGCAAAGGCCAAGCTTAAGCGAAAGCATCGTGCTCGCATTATCATTTTTTAATTTTATTTGTTGACAATCCACTAATCTGGTCAAAATTGCGAATATTGGCAGAAACTATTTGATAGTCGCGCCCCATTCGATCAAGAATGGTCTATCCACAATGATACGGCGGCGCTACCAGTGCCTGAGGACTGCCGAGCGACATTGTTAGTCAGGCCGTAAGCTGGCTAGATCCCTCATCGGCCGCCTTCTCTCTGCCCTGCTCCAGCCCCAGCCGACGGGGCCAACACAATGGACCTCGCTCGCGGCGTTCATCGAGCCGGTTGCTCTGGCTCGCATGGCGCTATGGGAATGCAATGTAGGCTCTCTCTTTATATTCCGATGACCGTGCTGAGCCGGTGATCTGCGACAGATTAAAATTTGGGATCAAGAAGGGTTCAAGCGATGACGTCAGGGCTCATCGATGATGCCATCAACGCGGCGAAGCCCGCTGACCGCCCGGGTATGCGGTGGATCCCCGGCGGGACCTTCCGGATGGGCTCGGATCGGCACTATCCCGAGGAAGCACCGGTTCACCGTGTGGCGGTGGACGGCTTCTGGATGGACGAGTGCCCGGTCACCAACCGGCAGTTCAGGCGGTTCGTTCAGGCCACCGGCTACCGCACTCTCGCTGAGATCCCACCAGACCCGAAGGACTATCCCGGCGCGCTGCCGCACCTGCTCTTCGCTGGATCGCTCGTGTGCGTGCCCCCACGCGGGCCCATCGACCTGCGTCACCACGGCCGGTGGTGGATGTTCCTGAAAGGGGCGGATAGGCGCCACCCCTATGGCCCGAGCAGCTCACTCAAGGGCCTCGACGACCATCCCGTCGTGCACGTCGCGTTTGAGGACGCTGAGGCCTACGCCAATGAGCTAGTCGAAGGTCTTCAGTGGGCGCGATCCAAACCTGCGAGCTCGACCGTTGCCAAGTCCGCTTCAGGGCTTTCACCTGAATGGGCTGGATGGCGACAATGGGCGCTTGGCCGAACGTCCGCTTGCGGGTGGCGGGTCAATTTCCGCGGTCCACCCCATGCAGTCATTTAGCATGTCAGGCTCGGCTGCACGGAAAACATGTGTTTTCCGGTAGGGGCCGCGCCGATCCGGCCGCGCCCCAGCCTTCGACGTGGAAAATGTGCGACAAACCCTGTCGGAATGATAGGGTGCACGGAACCGCGGCCCGAGGGGTTTTCCGTACTGCTGGTCGGGTACATGCGCGTGTCGACAGCCGACGAGCGCCAATCGGTCGACTTGCAGCGCGACGCGTTGATCGCCGCCGGGGTCGACGAGCGCCACCTCTACCAGGACCACGCCTCCGGAGCCCGGGACGACCGGCCCGGGCTCAAGGCCTGCCTCTCTTATCTCAAGGCGGGCGATACCCTCGTGGTGTGGAAGCTCGACCGGCTTGGCCGCAGCCTCCCGCACCTCCTCGAGGTCATGGGCGACCTGCGGAAGCGCGGCGTCGCGTTCCGCTCGCTCACCGAGGCGATGGACACCGCGACGCCGCATGGCGAGCTGCTGGTCAGCCTGTTCGGAGCCCTGGCGCAGTTCGAGCGCCAGCTCACCCGCGAGCGCGTCGTGGCCGGACTCGCGGCAGCCAAGCGGCGCGGGCGCCGCGGCGGCCGGCCGACCGCGATCGACAACGAGCAGCTCGAGCAGATCACAGCGGCGCTCGCCGGCGGCGCCAGCAAGGCGTCGATCTGCCGAGCCTTCAAGGTGCCGCGCTCGATGCTGCTCGATACGCTGGAGCGGATCGGGTGGACTTCGTCTCATACCGCCGCGCCTTCGAACGGATTCGTTCGGAGGCGCCGGCTCAGCCCGAACGGGCGTCGGGGGGGGGGGGGCCGCCCCCGGGGGCGGCGGGCGCCCCGGGCGCGCGGCGCTCCCGCCCCCACGCCCGTTCGGGCTGAGCCGGCGCCTCCGAACGAATCCGTTCGAAGGCGCGGCGGTATGAGACGAAGTCCACCCGATCCGCTCCAGCGTATCGAGCAGCATCGAG
>JAEWKL010000830.1 GCA_023386115.1 Pseudomonadota bacterium | reverse complement strand
GCGCCACGATCCCTGGTCGCGCGGCTCCTGGGCGGTGGTGCCGCCGGGCCATACGGGCGCCCGCGACCTCCTCAAGGAGGCGATCGCCGAGCGGATCTGGTTCGCCGGCGAGGCCTTGTCGCGGGAGCAATGGGGCACGGCGGGCGGCGCCTTCGCAGAGGGCGAGCGGGCGGCGGAAGCGATCGCGACGGCACTCCGCTGACGCCCCATTGGACGAAACGCGCATTGGGCTTCACGCCCGCGATCCCTATAGTGCGGCCATGCTCACGCGCGTCCTCACCCTCCTGCTGCTCCTCGGCCTGTCCTGCGCCGTCGAGTCCCACGCTCAAGGCCTCGCCCGCAACGTGCTCAAGGGCGCCTGCGAGAAGCTCGTCATCGCGGGCAAGGACGTCAGCCCGACCTGCGGCGAGAGCATCGTCAACACGGTCCAGGGCCGGCGCACCTCGTTCGACTTCACGTCGAGCGACGGCACCACGGTGAGCTTCAGCGGCACCGGCATGCCGCAGGACCGCCAGGAGGAGGTCGGGGTGGATGCCCTCCAGCCGGTCAGCGCCGTGATCCTCACGGTGAAGGGGACCGACGGCGGCATCACCCGCGACACCCTGATGACCGTCGGCTCCTGCCGCTTCCCGGCCTCGGGGCCCAACCGCTCCACCGTCGCCTGCGCGGCCGACACCCAGCGCGGCCGCTTCGAGGGGACGTTCACGACGGCGAGCGACGCGGGCCCGGCGAAATAGGACGGCCCGGTCCAAGGCTCGGGCCGCGCCTCACTCTCCGCGCCGCAGCTCCGCCAGCGGCGCCGTCAGCGTGCACACCACTCCCTCGGACGGGTAATGCGTGGCGACCTCCCCGTCGACGGTGCCGGCGAGGCCCCGTTCGATCAGGCGCGAGCCGAAACCCTTGCGGGCGGGCGGCGTCACCGGCGGGCCGCCATGCTCCTGCCAGCGCAGGGCCAGGACCGGCGCATCGGGGCCGGTCACCGTCCAGTCGAGGGTGACGTGGCCGTCAGGCATGCGCAAAGCCCCGTACTTGACCGCGTTGGTGGCGAGCTCGTGCGCCATCAGGGCGAGCGAGAGCGCCGCCCGCGCCCCGCAGGGCACCGGCGGTCCAGCGAGCCGGAAGCGGCCGGGCCGGCCGTCATCGTGGATGGCGAGCGCGCTCTCAAGCACCGCCCGCAGGGAGGCGCTCTCGCCCTCGCCGGTCAGCAGGATGTCGTGCGCCTTGCCGAGCGCCACCAGCCGGGCCACGAGCGCCTCGCGGGCCGCCGCCGGGTCGACGGCGTTGCGCAGGGTCTGCACCGCGATGGCCTGCACCATCGCCAGGGTGTTCTTGAGCCGGTGGCTCAGCTCGCGGTTGAGGATCTCCTGCTGCGCCTCCGCCGCCTTGCGGGCGGAGATGTCGTGGCTCACCGCCGCGAAGCCCTCGAAGGCCCCGCCAGGGCCCCGTAAGGCGAAGAGGTTGTAGCGCACCGGGACCACGGCCCCGGTGGCGAGGTTGCGCATGCGGAACTCGCCGCTCCAGCTCCCGCCGGCCCGGATGGCGGGCAGGATCGTGCCTTCGGCGAAGGGCAGGTCTTCGGGCGGGAAGAAGTCGGTCAGGCGCGCATCCCGCACCGCGTCCTCGCTCAGGCCCACCAGGGCCCGCCCGGCCGGGTTGACGTAGTCGATGGACCCCATCGCGTCCGCGATGGCGATGAAGTCGCTCGATTGCTCGGCGACGAGGGCGAGGCGGCGCGAGGCCGCCTCGGCGGCGCGCTGCTCGGTCACGTCGAGGAAGACCGTGACCGCCGCGCGGATCGCCCCGTCCTCGTCCCGCACCGGGCTGCTCGAGACCTCGAGCAGGCGGAGCGCCCCGGTCGCGGCGTGGCGGTAGCGCATCGCCTCGGCGGTCACCACGGCGCCGTCCCGCAGCGCGCGCAAGGACGGGTAGTCCTCCGGCGCGTAAGGGCGCCCGTCGGCATGCACGGCGCGGAAGGAACCATAGCGGGCGAGCGTGGGACCGCCGAGGTCGTGGCCGAGGATCGCCTCGGCCTGGGCATTGATCAGGTTCGGCGCTCCCGGCCCGAGGCCGGCGACCGAGATGCCGACCGGCGCCTGCCGGAAGACCGCTGCGAGCAGGCTGCGCTCCAGGTCGAGCCGGCGCTCGGACTCGCGCCTGTCGGCCTCGGCGCGCCGGCGCTCGGTGAGGTCGAGCATGGCGCCGATCATCCGCACCGCGCGGCCGGCCTCGTTGCGGATCACCGAGCCGCGGTCGAAGACATGGGCGAAACTGCCATCGGCGCGCCGGAAGCGGTACTCGTCGCTCCACATGGTCCCGGCGCCGTCGATGATGGCGTGGATCGAGGCGTTGATCCGGGCGCGGTCGTCGGGATGGATGTGGTCGATCCACCACGCGCCGGTCGGCGCGACATCTGCCGGCGTGTGGCCGTAGGCCGCCTCCAGCGCCTCGTTCCACAGCACGTGGTCGGTGGACAGATCCCAGTCCCAGATCGCGTCGCTGGTGGCCTGCGCGGCCCGGCGGTAGCGCTCCTCGGTGGCCCTCGCCGTCCTCAAGGCCGCCGCCTGCTCGGCATTCGCCCGCCGCAGGGCCAGCTGGCCCATCACCTGGCGCGCCAGCGCCCGCAGGTCGTCGGCCTCGCCGGTGCTCAAGCCGTCCGGCCGCGAGACGTAGTCGATCACGCAAAGCGTGCCGAGCACCTGGCCCTCCGGCGTGCGCAGGGGCGCCCCGGCATAGAATCGGATGCCGGGATTCGCGGTGACGAGCGGGTTGTCGCGGGTGCGGGGATCCTGGGTCAGGTCCGGGATGACGAGGAGCGAGTCCGGATGCGTCAGGGCATGGGCACAGACCGAGCGGCCGAGATCGGTCTGGGGCAAGGGAAAGCCCGTGCGGGCCTTGAACCATTGCCGGGTGCCGGCGACCAGGCTCACCAGGGCGACCGGCACGTCGCAGAGCCGGCTCGCCAGGCGCACCACGTCGTCGAAGCCCTGCTCGGGCAGGGTGTCGAGGACCGCGTACGAGTCGAGCGCGGCGAGGCGGTCGGGATCGCACGCGGCGGTCGGTGGATCGGAAGGGCGTGACATGGCGGGCCGGCGGAATGAATTCCGGCTCTTAGCCCGAACGCCGCCCCTGCGTCACGGCCGATCGCGGGCGCTTCGCGCCGCCCCTCGACCGTATCCTACCACGGCGCCTTCGAACGGGTCCGCTCGAAGGCGCCGGCTCGGCCCGAACGGGCGCCGGACGCCTCGGCAGCGACATGGCGAGGCCGAGGCGCGAGGGTGTCAGTCGATCACCTCGACGACGCGGCGCGTGCCGGGCTCGACCAGCACCGGATGGTCGTTGACGATGGTGTAGTTGTAGCCCTTGAGGGCGAATTCCGGCGGCACGTCGTAATAGACCACCCCCTCCGGCGGCAGGACCGTGCCGACGCGCAGCGGCCCGTCGTGGTGGAAGGACGGCCGGCGCTCACCGGCGGCATAGATGCGGAAGCGCTCGCGCCGATCGATGCCCAGGATGCTGTTCGCCGTGCCGACGGCGGCCCCGATGGCGCCGCCCACCACCGCACCCACCGGCCCGGCGATCGCCTCGCCCCGCGCCGCGCCGTCCTGCGC
>JAEWKL010000848.1 GCA_023386115.1 Pseudomonadota bacterium | reverse complement strand
GGCCTCCGGATCGCGCGGCCGGACCGGCCTGCGGCCGCCGGTGCCCGGGTGAGGCCGACCCCCGGCGCTGGCAGACCTTGAGATTTGATGCATAGTCGGCCCCGCGGCGGAACGGGGCACGATGCGGGTCGGCCACAAGATCTTCCTGGTCGGCGGTCTGCCGATCGCCATCGCGGCGCTGATCGCGCTCGCGGGCTGGCTCCTGCTCGCCCAGGCCGGGAAGGCCCGCGATGGCGCGGTGCTGGCGGGCGCGATCTACCGTACCCTGACCCTCTCGACGACGGTCCGCGACGAGTTCGTGACGGCGCGCCCGGCCGAGCGCACCGATCATGCCGAGCGGTTCGCCCGCCTGACGGCGGAATCCGCCGGCTCCCTCGACGACCTGCGGCGCTATGCCCGCACCCCGGACCAGGCCGCCCGCATCGAGGCGGCCCGGGACGCGCTGAAGGATTCCATCGAGCAGATGCAGGCCCTGGTGCGGATCACCCGGGAGAATGACGGGCTGATCGCCGAGATGGCCGCCCGCGCCGATGCCCTGGTGAGCCTCGCCGACCAGGCCCGGGACCGCCAGCGCGCCGCCAATACGGACCTCGTCGTCTCCCTCACCGACAAGGCCGCGACCCTGCGGCAGGTCCGCGACGTGGTCGGCGCCGTCAACGAGCTGCGCGCCCTGGTGGCGCAGGCCGAGATCGAGGCCGCACGAGGCGCCGGACGTGACGCCGGCTCCGCCCGGTCAGGGAATGCCGGCGTTGCCCGGCCGGGCAACGCCGGCAGCGCGCCGTCCTCGATGGTTCAGGTGCGCAACGCCGCCCGCGACCTCGCCGTGGCGCTGAAGGGCGACCGGCGCGAGCGCGAGGCCGAGGAGCTGCTGATCCTGGCCGCCGCCTACGAGGCCTGGCGCGGGACCGAGGAGCCGCGCCCCCTCGCTGCGGGCGGCGCGGCCGCGGACCCTGCGCCGCTCCCCTCCCCGGTCAGCGTCCTCGACGAGTGGTGCGAGCGGGTCCTCAAGATCGACGGATCGGCCCAGCGCGCCCTGCACGACGAGGTCACGCAGCTTCTCTCCTACGCGGTGCAGGCTAACGAGACCGAGCAGGCGACCCAGAACATCGCGCTCGAGACCCTCAAGCTCGGCCAGCGCACCGCCGAGGCCCTGCGCCGGCGCGACGTGCCGGCGGCGGCCGCGATGCTGGAGGACGGGCGGCGCCTGTCCGAGACCGCCGCCGCCCTGCCGATCTCGCCGCTGATCCAGGGCGAGATGATCGAGGCGATCGACGGCTGGCGCGAGCGCCTCGGCACCACGGTCGAGGGGCTGCGCCGGCAGAACGAGGGGATCGCGGCGATGGACGGCCTCGCCGCGGTGATCGGCGAGACCGCCCGCAGCCTCAACGAGATCTTCATCGACGACGCCGACCGCCTCGGTACCTTCCAGCTGCGCCTGCTGCTCGTCGGCGCCGGCGCCGGCCTGGTGGTCGGCTCGACGGTGGGCCTCGCGGCGGCGCACTCGATCACCGGGCCCCTGCGCCAGCTCCAGCGCAGCATGCTGGCCCTCGCCGCCGATCCGTCCCGGCGCGTGCTGGGGGGCGGCGACGTGGGCGAGGCGGTCGGGCGTCGGCGCGACGAGCTCGGCGACATGGCGCGGGCCACGGCGATGTTCGTCGAGGAGATCGGCCGGCGCGAGCGGGCGCTGCGCCGGGCCAAGGAGGACGCCGACCGGACGCTCGCCGAGCTGCGCCAGACCCAGTCCGACCTGATCCAGGCCGAGAAGCTCGCCTCGCTCGGCCAGCTCGTCGCTGGGGTCGCGCACGAGATCAACACGCCGCTCGGCATCGCGCTCACCACCGCGACCCTGGTGCGCGACGAGGCGCGGGATTTTGGCGAGGTGGCGAAGACCGGCCAGCTCTCGCGCTCGCGCCTCTCCCACTTCGTCGACCGGATGCAGGAGGGCTCGCACCTGCTCACCGCCAACCTCGCGCGGGCGGCGGACCTGGTCCACAGCTTCAAGCAGGTCGCGGTCGACCGGGTGAGCGACGAGCACCGCCGTTTCGCCTTGCGCGAGTGGCTGGGGGAGTTGCTGCGCAGCCTCGGGCCGCTCCTGCGGCGCGGTGGGCACCGCCTTGAGCTGGAGGCGCAGGATCTGGAAGCGCAGGACGGGGTCGGCGGCGGGGAGTTCGAGGTCGACACCCATCCGGGGGCGCTGGCCCAGGTCATCACCAACCTGGTCAAGAACGCGGTGGTGCACGCCTTCGCGGACGGAAAGCCGGGGTGCATCGTGGTCGCGGTCTCGCAGGTCGCGGCCCCTCAGGGCGCGCTGCCCCAGGAGGGCGGCTGGGTCCGCCTCGAGGTGCGCGACGACGGACGCGGCATCGCGATGACGGACCGGGAGCGCATCTTCGACCCGTTCTTCACCACCGCCCGCCACCGCGGCAGCTCGGGGCTCGGGATGCACATCGTCTACAACCTGGTCACCGGGCAATTGCAGGGCCGCATCGCGGTCGAGAGCCGGGAGGGCAGCGGGACGGTGGTGCGGGTCGAGTTCCCGGCCCGCCTCGCCAGGGCGGCATTCGCGCGGGCGGGCGCGGAGAGCCGCGTGGCGGCACAATAGACACTGCGCCGATCCGGGGATGATGTCCTTCCGGTATGGGCCGATACCAAGCACGACCAGGCGGCGACGGCGGATGTGAGGGGCGATGCCGGGCAGGACTCAACGAGCCGGACCACGGGGCCGGGCCGCAGGCGGGCGGTTCCCCGCCCGCCGTCGCACCGCGACCGTTCTGGGCGCCGCTCTCTGGCTCGCCGCGCTGCCGGCCGCCGCCAGGACCCTGGTCTTCTGCTCCGAGGGCAATCCCGAATCGCTCAACCCGCAGCTCGTCACCACGACGACCGGGATGGACGCGGCCTGGCCGGTCTTCGACACCCTGGTGGCGTTCGAGCCCGGCACCACCACGATCCGCCCGAGCCTCGCCGAATCCTGGACGATCTCGCCGGACGGGCGTGACTACACCTTCTCCTTGCGGCCCGGCGTCGCCTTCCACCGCAATGCGCGGTTCAAGCCGACCCGGCCGCTCGCCGCCGAGGACGTGGTGTTCTCGATCGCCCGGCAATGGCGGGCCGATCACCCGTTCCACGCCGTCTCCGGCGGGCAATACGCCTATTTCCGCGATCTCGGCCTGCCCGACCTGATCGAGGCGGTCGAGGCGATCGATTCCCGCACGGTGCGCATCCGCCTGCGCGAGGCCGATGCCACCTTCCTGCCGAACATCGCCATGGCGCTCGGGGCGATCCAGTCGGCGGAATATGCAGCCACGCTCCTGGCAGCCGGCGAGCAGGAGCGCTTCGACCGCGAGCCGATCGGGACCGGCCCGTTCAGCTTCGTCGCGTTCCAGCCCGACGTCGCGCTCCGCTACCGCGTCTTCCCGGAGCATTGGGGCGGGCGCCAGCCGGTCGACAGCCTGGTCTTCTCGATCACCCCCAACGCGGCGGTGCGGCTGGCCAAGGTCCGGGCCGGCGAGTGCCACCTGATGCCGTTCCCCAACCCGGCCGACCTCGACTCCATCCGGACCGATCCGGCGCTGACCCTGATGCGGGAGGAGGAACTGAATATCGGCTACCTCGCCCTCAACGTGCTGAGGCCGCCCTTCGACGACCTGCGGGTGCGCCGCGCCGTCGCGATGGCGATCGACAAGGCGGCGATCGTCGAGGGGATTTACGGCCCTGGCGGCACGGCGGCCCGATCGCCCCTGCCGCCGAACCTCTGGGGCCACGACCCGACGCTCCGGGACCCGCCCCTCGACCGGGCGGCGGCGCAGAAGCTGCTCGCCGAGGCCGGGTTCCCCTCCGGCTTCGAGGCCGAGCTGTGGTACCCGCCGGTGAGCCGGGCCTACAATCCCAACGGCCGGCGCGTGGCCGACATGATCCAGGCCGACCTCGCCCGCATCGGCGTGCGGCTGCGGCTGCTCACCGACGAGTGGAGCGCCTACCGGGCCAAGATGCTGGCCGGCGTGCCGGCGATGGCGCTGTTCGGCTGGACCGCCGACAACGGCGACCCTGACAACTTCCTCGGGGTGCTGCTCGGCTGCGTCCCGGCCCGGCCCGGCGGCAGCAACGTCGCCCGCTGGTGCGATCCCGCCTTCGACGCCCTGGTGACCCGGGCCCGGCGCCTGCCGGACCAGGACGCCCGGGCCGCGCTCTACCGGCAGGCGCAAGGCATCTTCGCCCGCGAGGTGCCGTGGGTGCCGATCGCCCATTCGGCGGTGTTCGTCGTCGCGCGGCGCGAGGTGACCGGCTACCGCATGGACCCCCTCGGCCGGCACCTGTTCCGGGGGGTGGGCCTGAGCGGCGCCGGTCCCCGCAGCCCCCCGGAGCCGCCCCCGCGGCCTCAAGGCACGGCGGGCTCCGTGCCG
>JAEWKL010000822.1 GCA_023386115.1 Pseudomonadota bacterium | reverse complement strand
CAGGCGCGCCGGCAGCGAGACCCGGAAGGTGCGCGACAGGCGCAGGAGGAGCTCGGCCCGCCCGAGGCTGTCAAGGCCGAGGTCCCGCTCGAGATCGCTGTCGAGGCCGACCGGAACTGCCCGACGGCGATCGGGGCGCAGCTCGCTCAGGAGCGAGCCGCTCACACCGAGCAGCGCCGCGGCCGCCGGCGCTGGCGCCGGATCGTCGGTCGGGCCGGCCGGACGAGCCGGTCTCGGCAAGGTCCTCGGCGAGGTTTCCGGCAAGCGATGCTCCTGCGTTGAGCCTGACCACGGCGCGGCGGAGAAGCCGGGTCCGGTCGCAGCCTGGCACCCGCTCCCGGCGCCACCTTGATCTTCCTCAATGTGCGTCCCGCGCCGGACGGGACTCTGGCGGTGCCGCCGGCCGCGCCCCGCGCAGGATGGCCGGCCGCGTTCGAGACGCAGTGATCGAGACGAGGAGGCGAACGCGATGACCGCGGCAGACCGTCCCGGCCCTCGCGCCCTCCGGCTGGCGCGGTCGATGATCGTCGTCCTTCCGCTGGCCGCTCCGATTGCCGCCGCGCACGACGCGGATGCTGGGCGCGGTCTCGCCTTCGCGCGGGCCCACTGCGCGCGCTGCCACGCGGTCGCTCCCGGCGGCAGCAAGTCCTCCACGGGCAAGTCCTCCACGGGCAAGTCCTCCGCGAGCACGAGCCCAATGCAGGAGGCGCCCCCGTTCCAGGAGCTTGCCGGACGTATCCCGGTCGACGACCTCGCCGACTTCCTCGTCGAGGGCATCGCCTTCCGGCATCCCGCCATGCCCGAGTTCCGCCTCGATCCGGACGATGCCTCGAACCTGACCGCCTATCTCAAGTCCCTCCGGCGCTGATCCTCGACCCGTCAGCGCCTCGCCGGGCCGCCCCCCGCGGACCGTCCGGATCTGGGGCCGATGCAAGCTGGATTTGATACAGCTCAAGGCGCGATCGATCCGATCCTTCTATCAAGCATGGTTCTCCGACTATCGGACAAGACGTTTATATCCTCATTTTGCTGAAGCACCGTTGCAGCGCGTCCTGACCCGTCATCCTCGCGATGGAGTATTGCCATGAGCGAAAACATCGGAACGATCGACCGCTCGCTCCGGATCGTCCTCAGTCTGGCGTTGCTGATCTCCGCCTACGACGTTCTGACCGGGGTCTGGGTGTGGCTCGCCGCCGCGATCGGGGTGGTTCTGTTGGTGACGGCCCTCATCGGGATCTGCCCGGCCTATTCCCTGCTCGGCGTCAGCACCTGTCTCGATCGCCTCAGGGGCGCATGACCCGCCGATCGGCGCCCGCACCCGCCGCCGCGGCCGCAGGCCTCCCTCCTCCCGGCCCCCGAAGAGGCGTCCGTGAACCAGAGCCTCGCGCGAGCGGTCCTCGCAGGCCCCGGCGCACCGGCGCGCCCGCCTGGCCCGGATGAAGGCCGCGATCTTCGTCGAGCCTAGCCGGATCGTCCTGGACGACAAGCCCGTACCGGAGGTCGACCCACTCGACGCGCTGATCCGGGTCACCACCACCACCCTGTGCGGCACCGACATCCACATCCTGAGGGGAGAGTCCCCGGTCGCGAAGGGCCTCACGGTCGGTCACGAGCCGGTGGGCGTGATCGAGAAGCTCGGCCGCGCGGTCGAAGCGGTCGAGGGCTACACCGAAGGCCAGCGGGTCATCGCCGGCGCCATCACGCCCTCGGGACATTCCGCGGCCTGACTCTGCGGGTGCCACTCCCAGGACGGCACGGGGACGCGGCACGGTTTCCGGGCCATGAGCGGGTGGCGCCTCGGCAACACGATCGACGGCCTCAGGCCGAGTCCCTACTCGTACCGGAAGCAATGACGAATCTCGCGCCCGTGGAGGCGGCCTACGATCTCTTCGTGAACCAGCGGGACAGCGTGATCAAGGTCGCGGTCACGCCGTAGGCGAACGCATGGCGCAGCCCGGCAGAGGCAAGAAAGGCGATCGAGACCCGGGCAATCGGCGCGCCCTCCTCCGACCGCTCAGCCTCAATAGGGCCTGTCCCGGAGGCCGAGGCGATGGAACAGCCGCGCCAGGACGACCTCCCCGACCGTGAAGAGCGCGACGGTCGCGGCGATGTCGACCGGGCCAAGGGCGAGCCGGCGTCGTAGCACGAGGAGGGGAAGAAGCGCCTCCGGGACCTGGTCCAGACCGAAGGCCTGTGCGTGGGCCGGCAGCCCGAGCCGGCGCTTGGCGAAGCTGGAGGCGAGATCCCCGGTCAGGGAGGCCGCCGCGAGCGCGAGCCCGGTCGCGGGGGACGCTCCCACGGCGGGGGCGGCGAGCATGGTGGCCGCACACGAGGCCGCGAGCCCGCGAACCGTCTTCCCGGGCCCGAAGACCGGCCTGCCGTCGCCGAGCGTCCGGTCGAGATCGATGGGTGTGGCGAAGCGGTCGCCGAGCAGCGTCCGCGCCAGGATCGGCGCGTAGTTCGCGACCGCCAGCAGGACGAGCGGCCGGGCGAGTCCGGCGGGCTCACGCATGGCGGCGGAC
>JAEWKL010000816.1 GCA_023386115.1 Pseudomonadota bacterium | reverse complement strand
CGGTAGCACGGCAGCGGATCGAAGGCCGGGGCGCCGACCGCCTCGCCGGTCTCCAGGCTGAAGCGGGCATGGTGCCAGGGGCAGCGCACCTCGCCCTCCACCACGAGGCCCTTGGCGAGCGGCGCGCCGAGATGGGTGCAGCGGGCACCGATCGCCCGCAACTGCCCGCCGCGGCGCAGGAGCAGCACCTTGTCCTCGCCGAGGGTCCCCTCGATCATCGCGCCCTCGGGCAGGTCACCCGACGGCACCCCGCGGGCGAAATCCGGCTTCTCCTCGGCAGTGTTCTTCCCGGACCCCGTCTCGGCCATGGCCTGCCCCCTCGTCAGTCGACACCTCGTCGGCAGGCAACGCGCGTGTGCCCTCACGGTGCCTCACCCGATCCCGTCGATCCGCAGCAAGAGGCGCTTCGGGCCGCGCAAGGACGCGCCGGGCCGGTAGGGCGGCGGGTCCTCGGCGAGGCGGGGATTGCTCAGCCGGGCGGCGAGCGCGGTCAGGGCGGCCTCGGCCTCGATCCGGGCCAGGGGCGCGCCGACGCAGTAATGCAGGGCGCCGCCGAAACCGAAATGCTGGTTGTCCTCCCGGTCCGGGTCGAAGCGGTCGGGATCGGGGAAGCGCTCCGGGTCGCGGTTGCCGGCGGCGAACAGCAGCACCAGGGGCACGCCGGCGGGGATCATCGTGCCGGCGACCGGGATCGGCGCCCGCGTCAGACGCGTGCGGAACTGCACCGGCGGCTCGTAGCGCAGGAGTTCCTCGATCACCCGGGGCGCCCGCTCCGGATCGGCGCGCAGGCGCGCGAGCTCGCCCGGATGACGCAGCAGCGTCAGCATTCCGTTGGTGATCAGGTTCACGGTGGTCTCGTGCCCGGCGATCAGCAGCAGGATCGCGGTGGCGATAAGGTCGGGGTCGCTCATCCGGCCCGCTTCCGGATCCGTCGCGGTCGCGAGCCCCGAGAGCAGGTCGTCCTTGGGCGCCCGACGCTTCTCGCGGATCAGGTCGCGCATGTAGTCCGCGATGGCGTCGAAGGTCTCGGTGTTGCGGGCGCGCAAGGCCTCGTCGCGGCGGCTCTCGGGCTCGAGCGCCGTCGCGAGCTGGGTCGCCCAGGCGTGGAAGCGCGGCTCGTCCTCCCGCGGCACGCCGAGCAGGTCGCAGATCACCGTGACGGGCAGCGGATAGGCGAGGTCGTCGACGAGGTCGACGTGACGGCAGCCGGCGCATCGGTCCAGGCATTGCGCCACCAGGGCCTCCGTCCGCCGCTTCATGCCGCGCACCCGCGTCACCGTGAACTGCCCCATCACCTGGCGGCGCAAGGCGCCGTGGTCGGGCGGATCGCGGAAGATGAAGGGGCGGTGGCGGTCGGTGATCCAATCCTTCAGCGGGTTGACGATCCAGTCCTTGATCGGGTTGCCGGTGGGCGGATGCTCGGCCGGCGGCAGGTCCTCCGAGCTGACCCGCGGGTCGTGAAGGAGCGCGCGGATCGCCGCATAGCCGCTCGCCACCCAGATGCGGTCGTCGTTGCCGTCGTCCTGGCACGCGACGGGTTGGGCGCGCAGGCGGGCGTAGAGCGGGTAGGGGTCGGCGCGATTCGCCGGGTCGCGGACTTTCGCGAACAGGGTGCGGTCGGGAGCGTCGGACATGATGAGCCCTGAGGAGTCAGGCGGCCTTCTGGGCCGGCAGGCCCGGCGGCACCGGCTTCGGCCTCGGTTGGTCGGCCCCGCCGGTGATCGGCGGAAAGGGCGCGCCGTCCCGGATCGGGCCCTCGTAGGCGGGCAGCCAGCGCCCGGCATTGACCGAGACCGCCGCGACCGTCCGCCCGGCCCGGCCATAGACCGCGAGGAACCGGCCGGCCCGCGGGCTGCCCTGCACGACCGCCACCGCGTCGGCCCCCTCGGTGAGGCCCAGCGACTTGATGGCGAGCCCGAACTGGCTCGACCAGAAGGCCGGCACCTCGGCGTAAGCGCCGACGGAATCCGGCCCGTCCAGCATCGCCCGGGCGGCGTGCGCGGCCTGCGCGACCGCGTTGCCCCAATGCTCCAGGGCGACCGGGCGGTTGCCATGGAGCGGGTGGGGACACCGCGCCACGTCGCCGGCCGCGAAGATGCCCGGGACGGGACGACCCGCCTCGTCGAGGGCGCGGCAGGCACCATCGCAGGACAGGCCGCCCTCGTCGGCATCGAGGCCGGCGCCGGCGAGCCAGCCGGTGTTGCGCACAGGTCCCAACGCCACCACGACGAGGTCGGCCTCGACCGTCCGTCCATCCTCGAGACGGGCGCGACGGACCGCGCGGTCGCCCTCCAGGTGCGTCACCCGCACGCCCAGACGGAGATCGACCCCCGCCGCCTCCATCCGCCCGGCGACGAAGCCGCCGATGACGCGGCCGAGAGCCTGGGCCAGGGGCGCCGGCGCCGGATCGACCACCGTGACCGGCAGCCCGAGGGAGCGGATGCTGGACGCGACTTCGCAGCCGATGAAGCCCGCGCCCAGGATCAGCACCCGCCGCGGCCGCGCCGCGAGGCCCGCCGCCAGGGCCGCCGCGTCGTCCCGGCTCCGCAGGGTGTGGACACCCGACAAGCGGGCCTCCTCGGGCGACGGCCAGGGCCGGGCGCGGGC
>JAEWKL010000736.1 GCA_023386115.1 Pseudomonadota bacterium | reverse complement strand
CTCCTGCCCCGGCCGCGCCGCCGCGCGCCGCCGAGCCGCTGACGATCGTGTTCGCCAGCGAGTCCGGCAATTCCGAGAAGCTCGCCGGCGACGTCGGCAAGCTCGCGCGCAAGACCGGCTTCAAGCCGAAGGTCGTCGATTTCGCCGACCTCGACGTGGCGGCTTTGGGCAAGGAAAAGCGCCTGATCGTCATCGCCGCCACCTGGGGCGAGGGCGAGCCGCCGGCCCGGGCCGTGCGAGCGTATGGCGAGATCATGGGCGAGAGCGCGCCACGCCTCGACGGGGTCGAGTTCGGCGTGCTGGCGCTCGGCGATACGTCCTATGCCGAGTTCTGCGCGACGGGTAAGCGCCTCGACGCCCGGCTGGAGGAGCTCGGCGCCAGGCGAGTGCTGCCGCGGGTCGATTGCGACCTCGACTTCGACAAGCCGGCCGCCGCCTGGATCAAGGACGCCCTCAAGGCGCTCGCCCCGGCCGAGCCCGCCGGCAACGTCGTGGCGGTGGATTTCGCCCGCACCGCCGGTGCCGACGAGGAAGCCGAGGTCAGCCGCGAGCCGGTCACCGTCGAGGTGATCGAGCACGTCAACCTGAACTCGTCGCGCTCCGACAAGGAGACGATCCACCTCGCCCTCGCCTTCGAGGACGCCGTCCCGGCTTACGAGCCCGGCGATTCCCTCGAGCTCTATCCCGAGAACGATCCGGCTCTGGTCGACCAGATCCTCAAGGCCGCGGGCCTCGAAGGCGATTCGGTCCTGCGCCAGGCTCTGCTCGCCGAGCGCGACATCACCACCCTCTCGGCCGCGACGGTCGAGCGCTTCGTCAAGGCCACCGGCCACGAGGAGGCGCGGCGCCTGATCGACTCGAACGAGGTCCGGGCCTGGATCGAGGGCCGGCACCTGATCGACCTGATCGAGACCTACCCGGCCAAGCTGACGGCGCAACACCTGTCGGACATCACCCGGCCGCTGCCGCCGCGGGCCTACTCGATCGCCTCCTCGCGGGCCGAAGTCGGCGACGAGGCCCACCTGACCATCGCGGCGGTGCGCTACACCACCCATGGCCGCGAGCGGACCGGCGTCGCCTCGGTCCACGTCGCCGACCGGATCCGTACCGGCGCCAAGCTCAAGGTGCGGGTGAAGCCGAACAAGCATTTCCGCCTGCCGAGGGATCCGGCGACCGACATCATCATGGTCGGCCCCGGCACCGGCGTGGCGCCGTTCCGCGCCTTCGTGCAGGAGCGCCGCGCCACCGAGGCGCCCGGCCGCAACTGGTTGTTCTTCGGCGACCGCCACTTCACGCACGACTTCCTGTACCAGCTCGAATGGCAGGAGGCCTTGGAGGACGGCTCTCTGGCGCGGATCGACGTCGCCTTCTCCCGCGACCAGCCCGAGAAGATCTACGTCCAGGACCGGATCTGGGAGCAGCGCCGGGAACTCGTCGCCTGGCTCGATGGCGGCGCTCATTTCTACGTCTGCGGCGACGCCAAGGCGATGGCCAAGGACGTGCGGGCGGCGCTGGTGAAGGCCTTCGCCGACGTGAAGGGCCTGGACGCGGCCGCAGCGGAAGCCGCCGTCGCCGGGCTGGAGCGCAGCCACCGCTACCAGCAGGACGTTTATTGAGACCCGCGCCGGCTGGTGCGCCTCTCCGCTCTCCCCGTCCGCGGGGAGAGGAGAAGGGAGCGGCTTGCGGCAGCGTGCCGGCTCTCTTCGCCGGCGATCGAATCCCGAGGCGTCGAGCCTCGCCCCGCCCCTCCTCCCACCCGGGAGAGGGGTTCCCGTGTGTCTTTCGGCGAAGCGTTCGCCAGGAGGACGCGGGTAGTCTACGCCTCGCGCGAGGCGACCGAACGGACACGACCCCATGGCCGACCACAAGACCGCCGAGACCCCGACCGCTGAGCGCGTCTACGAGACGCCGCCGACCGAGCGCCCGATCACCGATGCGGAAGCCGCCCGGGCCGCCAAGCTGTCGGCCAACGAGCACATCAAGATCGCCAGCGGCTACCTGCGCGGCACCCTCGCCGAGGGGCTCCTGAAGAACGCCACCGGCGCGATTTCGGACGATGACGGGCAGCTCGTGAAGTTCCACGGGATGTACCTGCAGGACGACCGCGACCTGCGCCCCGAGCGGACCAAGAAGAAGCTCGACAAGGCCTATTCGTTCATGATCCGCCTGCGCATCGCCGGCGGCGTCGTGACCCCCAGGCAGTGGCTGGTCCTCGACGAGATCGCCCGCACCTACGCCAATGGGACCCTGCGCGCGACGACGCGTCAGACCTTCCAGTATCACGGCGTCATCAAGTCGAACCTCAAGCGCACGATGGCGGCGATCGACTCGGCGCTGCTCGACACGATCGCGGCCTGCGGCGACGTCAACCGCAACGTGATGGCGGCGACGAACCCGGCCCAGAAGGGCGCCCACGAGGCCGCCTACACACTCGCCAAGGACATCTCCGACACCCTGCTGCCGAAGACCGGCGCCTGGCGCGAGATCTGGCTCGACGGCGAGCGCGTGGTCGGCGGCGAGGATGCGGGTGAGGTCGAGCCGGTCTACGGCAAGACCTACCTGCCCCGGAAGTTCAAGACTATCGTGGCGGTGCCGCCCTCCAACGAGGTCGACGTCTATGCCCACGATCTCGGCTTCATCGCGATCCTCGACAAGAAGAACCGGGTGACGGGCTGGAACGTCACCGTCGGCGGCG
Source organism: Pseudomonadota bacterium (assembly GCA_023386115.1). Taxonomy (GTDB): domain Bacteria; phylum Pseudomonadota; class Alphaproteobacteria; order Rhizobiales; family Beijerinckiaceae; genus Methylobacterium. The sequence goes on along the minus strand of JAEWKL010000736.1, from coordinate 5,141 downwards.
GCATGGGCATGACCCATGGCGAGACCGACACCTTCCCGCGCACCGCCGACGTGATGCTGTTCTGCGAGCCGGACTACGCCCTGAAGGTCGCCGAGGCGGTGATGACCGTCCAGCGCGATTGGGGCAACCGCAATGTCCGCAAGAACGCCCGCCTGAAATACACGATCGAGCGCTACGGCCTGAAGGCCTTCCGGGCCGAGGTCGAGAGGCGCGTCGGCCGCGCCTTCCAGGATCCCAAGCCGTTCACCTTCACCAATAACGGCGATCGCTACGGCTGGGTCGAGGGCGATGACGGCAGGCACCACCTGACGCTCTACGTCGCGTCAGGCCGGATCAAGGACATCGAGGGCGGGCCGCAGATCCTCTCCGGCTTGCGCCGCATCGCCGAGGTGCACCAGGGCGATTTCCGCCTCACCGGCAACCAGAACGTCATCATTGCCAACGTGCCGGCGGACCGGAAGGCCGAGATCGATGCGCTGGTGCAGGAATACGGCCTCACCATCGGCGCCGGCGCGCTGCGCCGCAACAGCCTCGCCTGCGTGGCCCTGCCGACCTGCGGCCTGGCGCTGGCCGAGAGCGAGCGCTACCTGCCGAGCCTGATCGACGAGCTCGAGGAAAGCCTGGCCTCCCACGGCCTTTCGGAGGACGAGATCACCATCCGGATGACCGGCTGCCCGAATGGCTGCGCCCGCCCGTTCATCGCCGAGATCGGCCTCGTCGGCCGCGGGCCCGAGCGCTACAACCTCTATCTCGGTGCCGCCTTCGACGGCTCGCGGCTGAGCAAGCTCTACGCCGACGACGTCGCGGCCTCGGAGATCCGGGCTACGCTCGACCCGCTCTTCGCAGCCTATGCCAGGGACCGCGAGGCCGGCGAGCGCTTCGGCGACTTCGTGATCCGGGCCGGCTACGTGGCCAAGACCGGCAACGGGCCGGACTTCCACGCGCGTACCGGCGCGCAGAAGGCGGTCGCCTGATCCGTGCTGCGGCGGGATCGCTTATCCCGCCGCATCCAGCTCCTTGACGATCGCCGCGATCACCCGCGGATCCGTCGGCTCGACTGGCGTCGCGAAGGCGGCCGCCACATGGCCATCGCGGCCGACCAGGTACTTGTGGAAGTTCCAGCGCGGGGTCTCGGCCGGCTTCTCGGCGGCGGCCCAGCGATAGAACGGGTGCGCCTGCGGGCCCGTCACGGCGGTCTTCGCCACGACTGGGAAGGTGACGCCGTGGTTCTTGCGCGCGGCCTCGGCGATCGCCACCCCGTCGAGGGGCTCCTGGCGTCCGAAATCGGCCGATGGCACGGCGATCACCGTGAGGCCGCGGGAGCCGAACCGGGTCCAGAGCTGCTGCAACCCGGCAAATTGCGGGGCGTAGCCGCAGGCAGTCGCGGTATTGACCACCAGGATCGGCTTCCCGGCATGCCCGGCCAGCGCCAGGCTGCCGCCCTCGGGCTTCGCGAAGCTGAAGGCGGAGGCCGTGGCGCCGCTCTGGAGGGGCGCGGCCCGGGCCGGCACCGCGACGGCGCCGGCGATCAGGAACAGGGCCTCACGGCGAGCGACCGGCATCGGGATGCCTCCTTTGCAGAACTCGCCCGATTGTCCTCCGGCCACCGGAGCGGCGCAAGCCGCTGCGTATGCTCAAGCTTGCGCGCAGTCCGGTGGGCGGGCGCAACTTCCCGTGAACCTCCACCCGACTGTCACGTTATCCGTGAGGATTGGACGGGAAGGCGGATATGGACGGCCACGAGATCCTGAACTACTTCGAGCATCGCCGTGACGGGGCCTGGGTCTGCACCCGGCCGGTCACCCTGACGACCGCCCGCGAAAGCGTGGCGATCCGACCCGGCATGCGGTTCGACTACGGCAAGAAGGTCGGCGGCATCGATCTCGCCGAATATCTGGAGCGGCTGGGCTCCCAGTTCGGGTCCTGACCGGGGCCCGCAGGGTGACGCAGATGCCACACCCTGCGCGAAGGTCGCGAGGGCCTTTTGACCAGCATGTGATCGGCACGATAGGCTTCGCGGATGATCCCTGCCCTGTCCGCATCCTCTCCGGTCGAGGAAACCTTGCCCGATACCCGCTGCCGCATCCTGGCGACGGCGGAGCGGTTCTTTCGTGAGATCGGCTACCAGAAGACCACGGTGGCCGACATCGCCAAGACGTTGCGGATGAGCCCGGCCAATGTGTACCGCTTCTTCGAGTCGAAGAAGGCGATCAACGAGGCCGTCGTGGCCCGCCTCATCGGCGAGGTCGAGGCGCGGATCGCCGCCCTCGCGGACCGGCCTGGTCTCCCCGCGGAGGCCCGCCTGCGGGAGATCATCGTCTTCCTGCACCGCGACGCCGTCGGCCGCTTCACCGGCCATCCACGCATGCACGAGATGATCGAGGCGGCGATGTCCGAGAGCTGGGACGTCTGCCGCCACCACGTCGATCGGATCACCGCCGTGCTGGAGCGCGTGATCGCCGACGGGGTCGCCCGGGGCGAGTTCGCGGTCGAGGATCCGGCGGTGGCGGCGCGCTGCGTCCACACGGCGATCGTGCGCTTCTGCCACCCGGTGCTGGTGGTGCAGTGCCCGGAGGATTTCGTTCCGGCGCTCGACGCGATGATCGCGTTCCTGATGGGGGCGCTGAAGGCGGGGCGGGGTGGGCCGCAGGTGGTTTAAGCTAAGGCCAAGTCTTGCGAAAACACCTCACGGCCTGCCGCGCGTGAACCCTGCCCCGCAGAGGGGGGAGGGTTCGGGCGCACGATCCATGAGCTGATATTCCTCTACCGCGCCTCTGCTGCTGCCGGCGGTTCGCGCTCGACGGTGCGGAAACCCTCCAACTCGCCGAGATAGCTCCGGGCCCACCAATCGACGTCCTCGCGCGCCATGCGCTCGAACATCGGCTTCCAGCGCTCCACGCGCTCAGCCTTGGGCATGTAGAGGGCAGCGCGGATCGCCTCCGCGACCTCGAACCGGTCGTAGGGGTTGACCAGCAGCGCCTCGGGCAGCTGCCGGGCCGCGCCGGCGAATTTCGACAGCACCAGCACCCCGGGATCGTCCTCGCTCTGGGCGGCGACGTATTCCTTGGCGACGAGGTTCATGCCGTCGCGCATCGGCGTGACGACGCCGACCCGCGCCGCGCGGTAGAGGCCGGCCAGCACCGCGCGCGGATAGGCCTTGGTGACGTACTGGATCGGCGTCCAGGACGGCTCGCCGAGCGAGCCGTTGATGTTCCCCAAGACCTCGTTCACGTCGCGGCTGAGCTGCTCGTATTCCGGCACCTCGGTGCGGGATTTCGGAGCGATCTGCAGGAACACGACATTGCCGCGCTGGTCGGGGTTGGAGGCGAAGAAGCGCTCCACCGCCTCCATCCGCTCGGGCACGCCCTTCGAGTAGTCGAGCCGGTCGACGCCGATGAGGAGCTTGCGGGTGCGCAGGCCCGCCACCGTGTCGCGCACCGTGCGGTTCATGCCGGCGCGCTCCGCGGCCTGGCGGAAGCCGTCGACGTCGATGCCGATCGGGAAGCTGCGGATGCGGGTGCGACGCCCGTCGACCATCAGCGAGCCGCCGCCGAGCGGGATCGCCCGCAACTCGTCGACGAGGTTGCGCGACAGGTTGTGCACGTCGCTGTCGGTCTGGAGACCGATCAGGTCGTAGTCAGAGACCGCGCGCAGGAGTTCGGTCGAGGCCGGCAGGGTGTTGAACACCTCGCCCGAGGGCCACGGGATGTGATGGAAGTAGCCGATCGGGTTCGAGACCCCGAGGCCCCTGAGCTCGGAGGCGAGCGGGATCAGGTGGTAGTCGTGGACCCAGATGAGGTCGCCCGGCTCGATCAGCCCGGCCAGGGCCTGCGCGAAGATCCGGTTGACCCGCTGGTAGCCGGCGTAATCGGCCCGGGAGAACGCCGCCAGGCCGAGGCGGTAATGCATGATCGGCCAGAGCGCCCGGTTGGCAAAGCCGCTGTAATATTCGCGATGGTCCTGGGGCGAGAGGTCCATCACGGCATATTGCACCCGGCCCCGGTCGGCGATGACCGGCTCGGAGGACGGGTTGTCGGTGATCTTGCCGCTCCAGCCGAACCACAGCCCCTTATAGGCCGTGAAGGCCTCCTTGAGGGCGACGGCGAGCCCGCCGGCCGCAACCGCCTTGGAACCCGCATCCGGGACGGCGACGCGATTCGACACGATGATGAGGCGTGACACGGCGGGTATGGACTCCGGCTGCACGGACCTAGCGCATTTTCCGACGAAGTGGACACCGGTTCGTCGATGAAAATGCGGCAAAATGAAAGACCTGCACTCCCAGCCGATCGTGTGGCGATCGGATGGGGGTCCAGTGGGGCGGGAACGTCGCCGCGTCCATCCGCCCCCGACGGAGAAAACGCACCGGCAGCAAGCGCGATCCGTACGAATTGGTCAACCCTTTCGGCGAATCCGGGGGCGAATGCACCCGCACGGGCTGTGCCCGGCGCTCCACAGGAATCCCGCCGCGATTCCTCCTCGGATGAGGCCGGAACCGGGCGCCTTGGCTGCTGTTACTCGCAATATCGTCGCATGTGGTCGGCGCGGCGGCCGGTCCGGCTTGCCCGCCGCGCCGCGTAAGAACGGAGTTGCCTGATGAGCGCGGGTTACGAGAGCGGACAGCACCGGGCCGATGACCGGAATGCCCCCGGCGAGCGCCCGGCGGATTGGAACGACCTGCGCCACGACGTGCGCCAGCTCGGCGACGTCGCGATGGAGCGCGGCTTCAGCCTGGTCGAGTCGGCCCGCGAGCAGGTCCACGGCTACGTCGACCGGCGGAAAGGGGACGCCGCCCAGTCGGTCTCCGACCTCGCCCAGGCCTTGCGCGACTCGGGCGGCAAGCTCGATCAGCAGCCGAACGTGAAGGCGTTCTTCGACAGCGCCGCCGACGGCCTGGAGCAGCTCTCCGGCTCGATCCGCGAGCGCAGCTTCGAGGACTTCTATAGCGAGATCGAGTCGGTGGCCCGGCGCCGGCCGGCCGCCGTCGCGGTGGCGACCTTCCTCACCGGATTCCTCGCCGCCCGCTTCATCAGGGCCTCGGCCCATCCGGCTCACGTCCTCGACGGCCGCGAGGCCTTCGCGCGCGGGCCCGAGGTCGGCGGCGACCGGGCACGCGGGACCTCCGCCGGCCGGTCCTACGA
>JAEWKL010000808.1 GCA_023386115.1 Pseudomonadota bacterium | reverse complement strand
GCGCAGGGGTGACCTCCGCCGCGCCTCCACCGTGACGAGACCGAACAGCCCCTGCGCGCGGAAGCGGCCGGCGCCGTCGAGGGTCTCGAGCAGGCGCTCCAGGCGGGTGCGGGTCATCCGGCCGGGGGCGACGAGGAGGAGGATCGCGTCCGAGGTCTCGGGAATCGACAGCCAGCCGTCGCCGCGGGCGAGGTCCCGCTCCGCCACGATGATCTCCGGCCGGGGCAGGCGCTCCACCCCGCGGATGGGATCGACGACGGCGAGCCGGCCGCGCAGTGGCGCGTCGGTGCGGGGACCGTCGCCGAAGCCGAGGCGGGCATGGGCCTGCTCCGGCACCATCAGGGCCGGCTCGCCGAGGCGGATCAGCAGGTCGGTGAGAATCTCCGCCGCGTGCAGGCGCTCGGGCCCGAGCCCGTCCGAGGCCATCGTGACGATCACCGGCTGGCCGCGGCCGGCGAACCGGGTGCGCAATTCGCGCGCCGCGGTGACCAGGGCTTCCTCGGCGCTCGTGCCGCGGCCGGTACGGCCCGGCCGCCGCAGGCGGGCCCAGACCGGCGCCGCGGCGCCGAAGCCCGAGCCCGTGGTGATGTTGCCGCGCCAGACGTCGTAGAGGAAGCCGAGGATCAGTCCCAGAACCGCGCCGAACAGGCCGGCGGCCACCACCACGATCAGCGCCGGGGTGTCCGACGGCTTGAGCGGCGGGGTGGCACGCGACACGATCTGCGAGTTGCTCGGGTTGATCGATTGCTGTTGCTCGAGGTCCTTCGTCCGGTCGAGGACGAGGTTGTAGGTGCGCCGGATCGCCTCCGCCTCGCTCTCGAGCTGGCGCAGGCGGATGCCCTCCTGGTTGCTGCTGGTCTGGGTCTGGATCAGCCGCTCGGCCCGCCCGCGCAGCTGGCGCAAGGATTCCTCGCCGCGGCGCAGGTCCTCCTCGATGGTGCGGCGGATCCGGTCGGCCTCCGCCGCGATCAGCCGCGCGGTCGCGGCGCGCTGGGCGGCGAGCGCGATCATCTGCGGGTGGCTCGGCCCGAGGCTGCGGGAGAGGGTGGCGGTCTCCTGAAGGGTCTGCGCGTACTGGGTGCGGAGCGAGACCATCACCTGCGAGGTATCGGCCTCGGGCACCGCCTGAACCTGACCATCCGGCACGCGCAGCTGGCGCACCTGCTCGCGCCGGGACGAGAGCCGGGCGAGGGTGGTCTCCGCGGCGGTGATCTGGGTGTAGAGGTCCTTGAGCTGCTGCGACACGAGGAGGCCGGCATCGCCCGACGCGATCAGGCCCTTCTCGGCCCGGTAGCGCTCCACCGCCACATCGGCCCGGTTGAGCTGGGAGCGCAGGTCGGCGGCCTGGGTCAGCAGCGCCTCGTTGGCCCGGCGCACCGCCGAGACCCGGTCCCGGGCGCCGACCTCGAAGAACTGCGCCGCGATGGTGTTGGCGATCTCGGCCGCGCGCCGCGCATCCGGATAGGCGACGGTGAGCTGGAAGTTGAACGAGGTCTCGACCCGGCGCACCACGATGCGCTTGCGCAGGGACTCGAGCGCCACCACCGCCGGATCGGCGCCGGGCGGCGCCCCGCGGACCAGCACCGGGTCCTCGGCGAGGCCGAGTTGCACGATCACCGGTTCGAGGAGCTTGGCCGAGACCAGGACCAGCCCCTGGCTCTCGAGATTCGCGAAATCGAGCTGGGCCGGCGCGTCCGGCCGCGAGAGGCCGCGCCCGACGATCTGCAACGCCTGCGGATCGATCAGGAGTTCCACCGTGGCGCGGTAGGTCGGCACCTGCCGCAGCGCGTAGAGCCCGGCCAGGGAGGCCATCACGCCGGCGCTCGCGACGATCCAGATCGCCCGCCGGCGGGCCGATCCCCACAGATCCGCCAGCGTGCCGCCCGTCCTGCGGTCGGCCGCAGCAGCAGACTCTGCCGTCGACATCTGGTGCCCCTGCCTCATGCGACTTCCGATTGACTGCTCGGCAATGCGGAGATCAACTCCGCTCGTCCGTCACGCGGGCCGATGTCGGGCTCCGTCGAAGAGTGTCCTTCGACGGAGCCCGTCCCTCGCCCGTCCCTGATCCGGCAGGGCACGGACAGGAACTTAATCGTGGTTGGGTTACCGATCCGCCCGCCGATTCAGCCGCCGGGCCATGCCAAACTGAGACAGGTGCGCGATCAGTGCGGCATCAGGGCCGCCGCACCCGCCGGCGCGCGCCGCGGGAGCGGACAGTCGGGCGCTTCGGCGCTCCGCCCGGCGCTTGAACCAGGCGAGGGACGGGCATTCGACGAAGCGGTAGGTGACGGTGGCGAGCGCCACCGTCATCGCCACCAGGGCGCCCGCGACCGCCAGGTTGGCCGGGCCGGAGCCGAGATCGAGGATGCGGTCGTGCCCGAGGCTCACCGTGCGGGCGAAGCCGGGGCGCTGCTCGACGGCGTGCATCGCGGTGGTGAAGACCTGGATCACCGGCAGGTGCAGGAGGTAGATGGAGAACGACCAGAGGCCGAGGCGCTGGGGGAGGCGGGTGCGGGCCAGATCCGACACGGCGCCCCGCTGGTGCGAGAACAGCGCGATCGCGAGGGCGAAGACCAGGCTCGCGCCGTAGCCGAGGGGGCCCTGGGGCAGGACCAGCACCAGGGCCGGCAGGGCGAGCGCCGCCAGGATCTCGGCCAGGGTCGCGGCGGGCCGCTTCAGGCGCAGCGCGTCGCGCAGGGTATAGGCGAGGCAGCCCAGGAACAGGTCGAACAGGCAGCGCACGATGCCCCAGTTCTGGATCACGAACAGCGTGCGCGGGCTTAACCACCACAGGGCGAGGGCGCTCGAGGCCGCGAGTCCGGCAAAGGCGAGGCGGGCCCTGGGTCCCGCCGTCATCACGGTCGCGGCGAGCACGATCGAGGCCCAGAACTCGACCGCGATGCTCCAGGACGGAAAGTTCCAGCTGTAATCGCCGAAGGTGCGGAAGTCCTGCAGGAACAGGAGGTGGGTGACGATCTCGACCGGCCGGTGCCCGGCCCCGAAGGGCGGCGTCGCGACCGGCGTGCCGGCATGGTGCGAGAGATAGAGGAGGCGCATCCCTTCGAGCAGGATCAGGAATCCGAGCGTCGCGGCGTGGAGCGGCCAGAGCCGGCCGACGCGCATCAGCACGAAGTGCAGGGCCTGCCGGCCCGTCGCCAGCCGGTCGCCATAGGCGTGCAGCAGCACGAAGCCCGACAGGACGAAGAAGACGTCGACACACAATTGCAGGTTCGGGAACCAGGCCTGCTGCTGCAGCGGATGGGCGAGGGGCATGTGAAAGAACGCGACCGCGAGCGCGCAGACGCCCCGCCCCGCATCCAGCGCCTCGAACCGTTCCGACCCCTCACGCCCGCGCATGATCCGCCACCCGTGCCGTTCTCGAACGCTTCCGTCCGGTCCGGGGATGCCGGACCGACCCACGCGCCCCGACCCGCAGGATCGATGCCGGGCGGAACCGACCCTGAGCCGGGGCGGCGTCGACCCGTCGGTCTTCGATGATTCACCAACATCGCGCGATGCGTTTGATTTCCGGCATGTATCTGCGCCAAGCTGGACCAGCTGTGAGTGAGGTCGAGCGATGGCGTCTACCCAGGAAATTCGTGCGATTCTGGCGCGCCACGGCGGACTCGCCCGCACCATCGCGCGCGTCTCGGACGACGACTGCCTGTTCGACAACGGGCTCGACTCGTTCGGCGCGGTCCAGGTGATGATGGACCTGGAGGAGCACTTCCAGGTCGAGTTCCCGGAGCACCTGCTCAGCCGCGAGGCCTTCTCGACCGTGAGCAATATCCGGTCTCTCGTCGCGAGTCAGGCCCTACGGAAAGCAGCCTGAGCGGATATCTGCCGGGGCGATCGGGACATGCGCCACGTCGACGGGGGCAAGTCCCGCTTGGGGCAAGTCTTGCTTGGGGCAAGTCCCGCTTGGGGGGCAAACCCCGCTGTCTGATGGACGGGCAGCCCAGGACGTCTGATTTTCCCCTGGCGGGCCACGCATCATGAGTCGCAGCACGCGACAGCTGGCTGCGGCCGTCTCCATTCGTGACGAGCATCCCCGTTCCTGACCCGGAACGGGGAGAGATCAGAGTCAGAGGAATCCCCTCCGGCCCTCCTGCACGCCGGACGGCACCCCGCTCAGTTGAACTTGCCGCTCGCCGCCGCGCCGTCCGGCCCGGTGATCTGCACCACGCCCTTCGGGTTCGTCCCGAGCGCCACCTCCGCCTCGCCGGTGAGCCGGGCCTCGGCCGGCGTCAGGACCACGCGGGCGGGCTTGCCGCCGACGATCAGGATCGCCGTGCCCTTGAAGCCGGCCGGGGACACGGCTTTTTCCTTGGCGTCGTAGATGGTGACCTCGACGGTCCGGTCCTTCGTCACCAGTTCGATGTGGTAGGGCCCGGCATCGGCGATGCGCCCGCCATGGTGCCCGGTCCCCTCGTGGGCGCAGGCGCGGTGCGCGCAGAGCGGCAGGGCGAGGGCCAGGGCGCCGGCGGTGAGGAATCGCTGGAACAGCATCGTGTGTCTCTCCGGGTGAGCGGATCAGTAGAGGTCGGCCGGTGCGGCGCCCGCGGGAGCGGCGCCCTTGACGGCCTCCCGCGCGGCCATCAGGCGCTCCAGGGGGCGCCGGCCGAAGCGCAAGAGCAGCACCGGGGTCAGCAGCGCGTCGAGGAGGGTGGCGCTGACGAGACCGCCGAAGATCGTCACCGCGACCGGGTGCAGGATCTCCTTGCCGGGGCTCGCCGCGTCGGTGAGGAGCGGCACCAGGGCAACGCCGGCCGAGAGCGCGGTCATCAGCACCGGGGTCAGCCGCTCCAGGCTGGCGCGCACCACGAGATCCGGTCCGAACGGCACGCCTTCGTGCAGCGCCAGGTTGAGGGTGTGGCTGACCTTGAGGATGCCGTTCCGGGACGCGATGCCCGTGAGCGTGATGAAGCCGATCATCGACGCGACGGAGAGCGGCTGGCCGGCGAGCCACAGGGCCGCCACCGAGCCGACGAGCGCCAGCGGCACGCTGCCGAGGATGATCAGCGCCAGCGCGGCCGAGCGGTAGCGGCTCGTGAGCAGCGCGAAGATCAGCCCGAGGGAGACCAGCGAGAGCGCCCCGATGGTGCGGCTCGCCTCCTCCTGCGCCTGGAAGGTGCCCTCGAGGCTCGCGAACACGCCCGGCGGCAGGGCTTCGGCGGCGACCGCCGCGCGGATCGCCGCAATGATGCCCGCCATGTCGGACCCGGCCGTGGTGTTCGCCATCACGACGAGGCGCCGGCGGCCGTTCTCGCGCAGGATCTGGTTCGGGCCGTCGGTCTCGCGGATATCCGCGACCTGGCGCGCCGGCACCCAGCCGGACGGCGTCTCGATCAGGAGGTCGCTCAAGGCCGCGGTGGTGCGCTGCGCTTCGGGCAAGCGCAAGACCACGTCGAAGCGGCGATAGCCGTCGACCACCGTCGAGACGAGGCGGCCGTTGGAGAGCCGGCTGATCTGCTCGACGATCGCCGCCGGCTGCACCCCGTAGAGCGCCGCACGGCCGTAATCGACCCGGATCTCGAGCTGCGGGATCCGCACCTGCTTCTCGATCTGGAGATCGGCGAGGCCGGGGATCGCCCGCATCCGCTCCTGCACGCCCGCCGCCACGCGGCGCAACGCATCCAGGTCCTCGCCGAAGATCTTGAGGGCGATCTCGGCCCGGACGCCGGACAGCATGTGGTCGAGCCGGTGCGAGATCGGCTGGCCGACATTGACCGAGACCGGCAGCACCGCGAGCCGCTGGCGGATCTCGGCCACCAGCTCGGCCTTCGGACGGCCGCCCCCCTTGAGCGCCACCTCGAGGTCGGAGGAATGGACTCCCTCCGCGTGCTCGTCGAGCTCGGCCCGGCCGGTGCGCCGGCCGACCGCCGCCACCTCCGGGATCTCCATCAGCAGCCGCTCGGCGATGGCGCCCACCCGGCTGCTCTCAGGCAGCGAGATGCCGGGGGTGAAGGCCATGGTGACGGTGAACGAGCCCTCGTTGAACGGCGGCAGGAAGGCCCGCGGCAGCTGCGAGGCGGCGAGCCCCGCGCCTAGGACGAGGCCCGCGACCGCGCCGACGAGGAGCCGCTGGTGGCGAAACACCACGCCCAAGGCGGCGGCGTTGGCGCGCTTGAGCCCGCGGATGAAGCGGCTCTCATGCTCGTCCAGGCTCTTCAGGCCGGGCAGCAGCCAGGAGGCGAGGACCGGCGTCAGGGTGATCGATACGACGAGGCTCGCCAGGATCGACACGATGTAGGCCTGGCCGAGCGGCGCGAAGAGCCGCCCCTCGATGCCCGACAGAGCGAAGAGCGGCACGAAGACCAGCACGATGATCGCCGTCGCATAGACGATGCCGGAGCGCACCTCGTTCGAGGCCGCGACCACGACGTCGAACACGGAGCGCGGGTTGCCGGCGGCGCGGTTCTCGCGCAGGCGGCGAAAGATGTTCTCGACGTCGACCACCGCGTCGTCGACGAGCTCGCCGATCGCAATGGCGAGGCCGCCCAGCGTCATGGTGTTGATCGACAGCCCGAGCAGATGGAACACCAGAGCCGTCGTCAGGATCGAGACGGGGATCGCCGTCAGCGAGATCAGGGTGGTGCGGACGTTCAGGAGGAACGCGAACAGGACCAAAGCCACCACGGCGATCGCCTCGACCAGCACCCGCTCGACATTGGCGATCGAGGTCTCGATGAAGTCGGCCTGGCGAAACAGGATTTTTTCCGCCGAGATGCCGGCGGGCAGGGACGGCGTGATGTCCTTGAGCGCCGCCTCGATGCTGCGCGTGAGCGCCACGGTGTCGACATCGGGCTGCTTCTCGACCGAGACGATCACCGCCGGCCGGCCCTGATAGCCGCCCTCGCCGCGCTTGGCCTTCGCCGCGAAGGAGACCTCGGCCACCTGCCGCAGGCGCACCGGGGCGTTGCCGGTGGCGCCGACCACGAGGTCGCGCAGATCCTCCAGGCTCATCGTGCGGGCGATGTTCCGGATCAGGTATTCTCGCGAGTACTGGTCGGTGAAGCCGCCGCCGGCATTGGTGCCGAATTGCTGGAGCGCGGCATCGAGCTGGGCGTTGGTCACGCCCAAGGCCCGCATCGCCGCGGGGTTCGGGGCGACGCGGAACTGGCGCACCTCGCCGCCGATCGGAATGACTTGCGCCACGCCCGGAACGGTGAGGAGGCGCGGGCGGAGCACGAAGTCGGCGGTCTCGCGCAGCTCCATCGGCGACAGGGCCTCGCCGGTGACCGCGATCAGCAGCACCTGGCCCATGATCGAGGAGACCGGGCCCATCTGCGGCGTCACCCCGCGGGGCAGCTGGTCCTGGACCAGGCTCAGCCGCTCGGCGACCTGCTGGCGGTTGCGGTAGATGTCGGTGCCCCAGGCGAACTCGACATAGACCACCGAGAGGCCGACGCCGGAGACCGAGCGCAGCCGGGTCACCCCGGGCAGGCCGTTGAGCCGGGTCTCGATCGGATAGGTCACCATCTGCTCGACCTCCGGGGGGGCGTAGCCCTCGGCCTCGGTCATGATGGTGACGGTGGGGCGGTTGAGGTCGGGGAAGACGTCGACCGGGAGCCGCGTCAGGCTGAAAGACCCGTAGAGCACCAGCACGACGGCCAGCGCCAGGACCAGCAGGCGGTTGCGCAGCGACTGCGTGACCAGGACGGAGAACATCGCGGATGCTCCCTACCGGACCTGGTCCAGGAGCTCGGCGCCCTGGACCACCACGCGGGTGCCGGGGCTCACCCCGGCCTCGACCAGCACCCGGGCCCCGTCGAGTGGGGCGACCCGCACGGGCCTCGCCTCGTAGCGCTCGGCCGCCGTATGGGCGTAGACCACGTCCTGGCCGTTCGCCGTGCGCACCACGCTCGCCCGCGGCAAAGCGAGGCCGTTCTGCTCGGCATCGGTCGCGGCGAGCACGGTGACGAACTGGCCGACCCGCAGGCCCTCGGACCCGCCCTGGATCGCGAACTGGACGGGAATCGCCTGGTTGCGGTCGGCCAGCCCCGCGCCCTGATAGGCGAGCGGCAGGGTGCGCCCATCGGCGAGCCGGGCGGTCGCGTCGGCGGCGGGGGTCAGGGCGTCGAAGCTCAGGGCCTCGACCCAGAGCTTCGCCGGATCGACGATCTGGAACACCATCTGGCCGGGATTGGCCATCTGGCCGGCCGAGGCCGCAGCCTCGGCGATCACCCCGCCGACGGGGGCTACCAGCACCTCGGGCTCCTGGCGGATGCGGTCGAGGGCGGTGCGGCGATCCTTGAGACCCTTGAGCTCGTCCTGCGCCTCGTCGAGCTGCACCTGCGAGACCGCGCCGCCGGGGGCGAGCTTGAGGAAGCGATCGACCCGGCGCTGCACGATGGCGATCTGCTGGTCGAGTTCGCCCTGGCGCTGGCGCATGTCGGAGAGATCGACCCGCTGCACCGGCGGGGTGACGAGGGCCAGCACCTCGCCGGGGCGGACCCGCGTGCCGAGGCGCGGGAAGGTACCGGAGGGCGGCGGCGCCAGGCGCCCGCCGACCGAGGATTGCACGACGCCGCTGGCATTCGGGTCCGGGATGATCCGGCCGGGCAGCGAGACGGTGCGGCGGAACGCGCCCTCGGCCACGACCTGCGTGCGCAGGGAGAGCAGGCGCTGGGTGGCTTTCGGCACGAACACCGCGCCGTCGGGGAGGCGCTGGGCGAGGTCGGTGGGCGGCGGCACGAAGGCGGCCCGTGCCTCCGGATGGCCGTGGTCCGCGCCCCCATGCGCGAAGGCGGTGGCGCCGAGCACCAGGGTCGCGGCCAGCACCAGCACGGCCAGGACAGGAGCACGGCGCCCGGCCCGCATCAGCCCCATGGCGGCGAAGCCGAGCACGAAGCCGCCGGCGGCGGCGAGGCCGGCGCCCGGGTCGGGGGCGGAGAACCGGTCCGTCAGGCGCTCGGCGAGCCGATGCAGCCAGCCCTCGTGCTCGTGTCCGGCCTGGAGGGGCGCCGCAGGCCCGGCCTCCTTCGGCAGGGCGACTGTCAGCGGCAACACGTCCACATCCGTGCCGGCTGTCACCGTCACGACGAGGTCGAGGTGATCCTCTTTCGGGTCCCGCTGCGCGAGCCAGGGCGCGGGCAGACGGTAGCTGCCATCCGGGGCAGCCTCGGCTCTCGACGGGCCGGCCGGCGTCTCGATGTCCAGCGTGGCGTCGGTGATCGGTTCGCCGGTGGCGAAATGGTCGAGATAAAGCACCAGGGCGTCTCCCCGGGGGATCGCGACCAATTCAAAGGCGGCGGACGCCGCCTCGCCGCGGGGCGCGATGGTCTTCGAGACCGGCGGCTGGGGAGCGCCGTGGTCGTGGCCCTCATGGGCATGGACAGGGAGGAAAGGCAGCGCAGCGAGGGCAAGCGCCACGGCCAGCGCGCGCAAGGCGGCCGGCAACCGGAACGGAAACATCGGGGGGAGGAACCTTCGCGAACGGACGTCGAGGGGCGCCCGCGGAGGCGTCCGCCCGTCAGAGCGGCGCGCCGGCGCGAGACGCGGGCGTCAGGCGAAGGGTCTCGGCGGTCTCGCGGGCGAATCCGGCGCGATGCCGGCCGGCAAAGCATCCTCGGCCACGGCAAGGCGGCGGGCCGGCCGGGGGCTCGGGAACGCCGCCAGGCTCTCGGGCAGCAGGCCGGTCACGCAGCAGGAGGCCCCTACGAGGCAGCACAGCCCGTTGCAGGGCCGGGCGGTGTGCGCCTCGTCCGGCTCGACGGCCGTGAGGCGCGGGCCCTGCAAGGCCATTCGCGCCTCGACCGGCGTCAGCACCGCAGGGCTTGCATGCAGCGCCTGGCCTTGATGCGCGTGGCCCTGGTGAGCCTGCGCCGACGACACCCCGAGCAGCGGCGCGCCGAAACACGCGGCGATCATCACGATCACCACGGCGAGCAGGCGCGCGAGGGGGCGGGGCAGGACCATACGGCCAGGATAGCAGATTCGCGGATTCATGGAAGCGGCCGCGTGGACGACCGAGGCCAGCCCGCCTCTCCTTGCACGCAGCCGGCCCGATCCCCGGGAGAGACGTGCGTCGGCAACGCGCCGGATGCCCCTCTCCTAAAAGCAGACGTTGTAGACGGCGACGCTACATGGAGGAAAGTCACATAAAACACGCGGTAGCCAACCATCATTATCGGTCCAATAAGCTCATATTTTATTGCAAAATTCCGATCGCAGGCAATGATGTCGCTTAAATATCTCAAAAACGAGAACCAATACCAAAAACAATGATCCCATTCATCGTTGTCGAGTCTAACGACATTCTCCCTTGACGCAGCGATCCCCTTTCGGCCAACTTCGAGGGTCAGCTTGGCGCGCGTCGGGCGACATCGACATGTCGGCTTAGAAGGTTCCGGGCACTGCGACGATGGCAAGGTTCTACAAAGGCGTCGGGGTTGGCACCCACCTTCACGGCACGGATCTGCGAGTAACGGGAATTTCTCCACGCAACCCGGGGGCGACCGGCTCGGTTAATGCTCTCATGGCACATATCGCGCATTGCACGACGACATCGCCGTTTGTTTCCCTGACACGCTCCTACGGTGTCGCGCGAGACTACGCGGTGAATGCGAGCCGGGCGATGCCGACAGCCACGTTACCCGCCTACGTCTACGAGATCGAAATCGACGACACCCATCGGGTCTCTGCGCTCGATCCGATCTTCGAGATCGCCCAGAGCGTTAACAACTTGTTCGCCAATATTTCATATCATCACAATGGCGACCAGTCGTACCTCCTTGGAATCGTGGACCCGATCGGAAACAAGGCTCGATTGCAGGCGCCCCCTCCTCAGCCTAAAAGCATGGGTGGGTCGAGCGCGCCATCACCTCGCCTGACCACCGAACTCGAAGCCCTCGTGCGAGGACTGCGAGATGCCGAAGTTCTCATCGACGGCAGGATTCCGCAGGCCTGCGTCATCTATCGCTACGACGAATACTGAACAGGTGTGCCGATGACCATTCTTGGAACCGCACCCCTCGAGATAAGTCTCCCGAACGACGTTTTCCTCAGCCACGCCGAATGGTGGAGCGAGAATTCGCGGTTTGTCCTCGTCAGATTTCGCCGGCAGGGCGAACTGATGAAGCTCGGATTGAGATTTGACTTGGACAAACTAGCCTTTTTGGATGATACAGGCGATCCAGAGGCGGATCAAGCATTGAGGTCGAAGTCGAGCCTGGTCGGCGAGGCCATTGCGGAGAGGAAGCTGGCCTAGCTCGTCCTCCGCGAGCCGGCGGCCGCGCGACCACGATGCCCTGGCGAGACGCCGCGGACTGACGCTGCGCCGAACCTGTCGCGGCCTCGACACGCGAATGGCAAGCAGCTCGAAGCTCGTTCCTCAGCCGGGCCCCGGCGTCTTGTCCGGATAGCGGCAGAGATCGGCGATCGGGCAGCGCCAGCATTCGGGCTTCCTCGCCTTGCAGACGTAGCGCCCGTGCAGGATCAGCCAGTGATGGGCGTTGAGACGGTAGGGCTCGGGCACGATCGCCTCCAGCCCCGCCTGGACCTTGTCGGTGGTGGGGCCGGGCGCGAGCGGGATCCGGTTCGAGACCCGGAAGATGTGGGTGTCGACCGCGATGGTCGGTTCGCCGAAGGCGACGTTGAGCACCACGCTCGCGGTCTTCTTGCCGACGCCGGGCAGCACCTCGAGGTG
Source organism: Pseudomonadota bacterium (assembly GCA_023386115.1). Lineage (GTDB taxonomy): Bacteria > Pseudomonadota > Alphaproteobacteria > Rhizobiales > Beijerinckiaceae > Methylobacterium. The sequence goes on along the minus strand of JAEWKL010000808.1, from coordinate 5,482 downwards.
CGCGCGGGCGCGAGGCACCGCGCCGCCATGCTCCTCGATCAGGATGCGCGAGAGCGCGATGACGTTCTTGGCCTTGGTGTTGAACAGTCCGATCGTGCGGATGTGGTGCCGCACCGCCTCCTCGCCGAGCGCCAGCATCGCCGCCGGGTTGTCGGCGCGCGCGAAGAGCGGGGCGGTGGCGAGGTTGACGCTCTTGTCGGTCGCCTGGGCCGACAGCACCACCGCGACGAGGAGCGTGTACGGATTGAGGTATTCGAGGTCGGAGCGCGGCTCCGGGTTGGCGGCGCGCAAGCGCACGAAGATCTCGGCGAGCGTCGCGGCATCGACCGGCTCCGGCGTGATCGCGCGAGCGGTGAGCGGCTTCACCAGCCCCGCCTTCGCGAGCCCCGCCTCGGCAGGTGCGGTGATTTTGTCGGGGGCGGCCTGCTTCCGGCGAGTCATGCGTGCCTTATATTGGGCGGATGGCGAGCGGCAAGGCACCGGACGACGCAGGCGCGCGGCACCCTTACGGGCGTGACCCGGACGCGATCGAGCGCCCGGTCTTCGCCGCGACCATCCGGCCGCATTGCTCGCTCTCGCGCCTCGGCTACCGGATCGTCATGCTGGCCTGCGGCGGCGTCGCCCTGGTGACGGGTCTCGCCTTCCTGCGGATGGGAATGTGGCCGGTCACCGGCTTCTTCGGCCTCGACATCGCGGCCCTGTGGCTCGCGCTCACCCTCAACGCCCGCCGCGGCCGCTCCTTCGAGGAGGTGGTGATCAGCCAGATCGAGGTGCTGGTCGCCCGCGTCAGCCATCGCGGCGAGCGGGCGGAGTGGCGCTTCAACCCGCTCTGGACCCGGCTGCACAAGGTCGAGGACGAGGAATACGGCCTTCTGTCGCTGTCCTTCGTGTCGCGCGGCCAGCGGGTGCTCGTCGCCCGCGACGCCTCGCCGACGGAACGGCAGGTGGTGGCCGACGGGCTGACGCGCGCCTTGGCCGAGGTGAAGAAGGGGTATTGATCCCTCGTCTCATGACGCGCTCCCCGTTCCCGGATCTCCGTCCACTCCGCTCCACTCGTCGGGGAAAGGGGAGGGAGTTGCTGGGCTGGGGTGTCGCCGAGGGCGAAGAGAGCGTCGTGCAGCCGGCCTCTGCAACCACTCCGCCAGCTTCGTGAATCGCGGTCGAGCGCCACCCCGCACCGCGATGGCCACCGCCCGGGTCTGCGCCACCAGCACCACCAGCCGCTTGCCCCGGGTCACCCCCGTATAGAGCAGGTTGCGGGCGAGCATCGTGTAGTGCTGGAGTGCCACGGGGATCACCACGGCGGGGTATTCCGAGCCTTGCGACTTGTGGATCGTGATGGCGTAGGCGGGACTCAAGGCGTCGAGCTCCTCGAACGGCCAGGTCACCTCGCGCAAAGTCACTTCGGGGCCCTCGAAGCCCGCGACCAGCAATCCCTCCTCGGGATCGACCCGCAAAACCACCCCGAGATCGCCGTTGAACACCTCGCGGTCGTAGTCGTTCTGACCCACCATCACCCGGTCGCCCGGGGCGAAGACCCAGCCGAAGCGCTCGACCGAGACCGCCGGATTCGGGTTCAGCACCCGCTGGAGCGCCTGGTTGAGGTGGCGGCTGCCCAAGGCCCCGCGGGTCATCGGGCAGAGCACCTGCACGTCCTTGACCGGGTCGAGGCCGAAGCGGCGCGGGATGCGGCGCGTGACGATCTCGACCAGCTTCTCGGCCCCGGCCTCCGGATCGTCGATCCTCACCACGAAAAAGTCGCCCTCCGGCGTGTCGGCGCCCACGGGCATCTTGCCCGCATTGATCCGGTGGGCGCCGGTGACGATCCGGCTCTCGGCGGCCTGGCGGAAGACCTCGGTCAGGCGCGCCACCGCGACCCGGCCCGAGGCGATCACGTCGGCGAGCACCCGGCCCGGCCCGACGGAGGGGAGCTGGTCGACGTCGCCGACGAGCCAGAGGGCGGCGTGGCGCGGCAGGGCCCGGGTGAGGGCATTCATCAGCGGCACGTCGATCATCGAGGCCTCGTCCAGGACCAGGAGGTCGCAAGCCAGCGGGCTGTGCTCGTTGCGCTGGAAGCCGCCGTGGCGCGGGTCGATCTCGAGCAGGCGGTGGATGGTCCTGGCCTCGCGGCCGGTCTGCTCGCTCATCCGCTTGGCGGCGCGGCCCGTCGGGGCGGCGAGCAGCACCTCGGCTCCCGCCTCGTCCAGCATCCGCAGCAGCGCATCGAGGGTGCTGGTCTTGCCGACGCCGGGCCCGCCGGTCATCACCGCGACCTTGGCGTTCAGCAACGTCGCGGCAGCCGCCCGTTGCGAGGGCGAGAGCGGCCGGCCGGTCCCGGCCTCGACCTTCGCCAAAGCCGCCTCGGTATCGATCTCGTCCCAGGGCAGAGGCGCGTCGTCGAGGGCGATCAGCCGCTCGGCGATGGCCTGTTCCGCCGCGTGCAGGCCGCGCAGGAACAGGTGGGGCACGTCGGCAATCGTGTCCATCACCACCGACTCGCCGCCGACCTCCTCGACGAGGGCGGTGCGCAGGAGGCCCGCATCGACGGCCAGCAGCTCGGCGGCGCGGGTAATCAAGTCCGGCACCGGCAGGGCGCAATGGCCGTCATCCATGGCCGCCTGGAGCGCGTAGGCGAGGCCGGCGCGCAGGCGCTCGGGCGCGGTCGGCGACAGGCCGAGCCGGGCCGCGATGGCATCCGCGGTGCGAAAGCCGATGCCGCGCACGTCGCGGGCGAGGCGGTAGGGGTCCTCGGTCATCACCGCGACCGAGTCGGTGCCGTAGGTCTTGAAGATCCGCACTGCCCGGGCGGTGCCGACGCCGTGGGCGTGCAGGAACACCATGATCTCCCGCACCACCTTGTGCTCGGCCCAGGCCGCCGTGATCCGGGCCGCCCGGGTCGGGCCGATGCCCGAGACCTCGGTCAGGCGCTCCGGCGCCGTCTCGATCACCCCGAAGGTGTCGGCCCCGAAGGCCGCAACGATGCGTTTGGCCATTTCCGGCCCGATGCCGCGCATCTGGCCCGAGGCGAGGTAGCGGGCGATGCCCTCGATGCCGGTCGGGGGCGTCGCCGCGAGCGTGTCGGCGCGGAACTGCAGCCCGTGCTCGCGGTCGCTGACCCAGGCGCCCGTAGCGGTCACCCACTCGCCCGCCGCCACCGCCGGGGCGTGGCCGATCACCGCCACGAGGTCGCGCCGGCCCCGCGCCTTGACCTTCAGGACGCAGAACCCGCTCTCGGCATTGTGGAAGGTGACGCGCTCGATCGACCCGGCGAGGGCGTCGGGCGAGCGGGAACCCGGAGGTGCGGCGAAGGCGGCCATCGGCGCACCTTCAGATCGGGACCGAGCGAGGGGGGCGCAAGGGGGCGGCAAAGGGGGCCGGCCCTCTATCCCTCCCGCTCGAAGATCAGGTTCAGCCGCGTCTTGGCGATGCGGCGGTAGCCGTGGCGGGTGAGGAGAGCGGGGAGGTCGGTCTGCCACAGGTCGGTGCCGTCCTCGACGATGAGGAGGCGCGGGTGCAGAGATGGGGGCGCCTGGCGCAGGAAGGGCTCGAGGATCAGGTCCTCCGCGCCCTCGACGTCGAGCTTGATCGCGTCGATCCGGGTCAGGCCCTCGCCGCGCACCAGGTCGAGGAGCGGCGCCGCCGGCACCCGGATCGCCGCGCCCTCGTTGGTGCCCACCACCTTCAGGCTCGATTCGCCCCGGTTGCGGGGATCGACGAACAGGGTCATCTCGCCGGCCTTGTCGGCGACCGCGCAGGCCACTGCCTTGACGCTCCCGAACGGGTTCTGGGCGATGTTGAAGGTGAGCTTGTCGAAGATGTCCGGCTGCGGCTCCACCGCCAGGATCCGTGCGCCCGGACCGGCGGCAGCCGCCACGAACAGCGCGTAGGCGCCGACATTCGCCCCGATATCGAGGAAGACGCAGTCCGGCCCGATCCGCTCGGCCAGAAGCCGTCGCTCCAGCGGATCGAAGAACTGCGGGGTGAAGAGCACCTTCTTCTCGCAGTTGTTGTTGTAGGGGTGCAGCCGCATGCGCGCGCCGTAGCGCTCGACGTCGAGGGGCCGGCCGCGCAGCAGGCGGATGGCGCAGCGGCGCAGGAACAGGGCGAGGCGCCGGGCGCGCCAGCTCTCGTCGGGCAGGCGCTCGGTGCGCGAGAGGATCCAGCGCACGAGCCCGGCGGGCGCGTAGGTGCCGAAGGGATGGGTGATCTGTGTCATCGGGCCGGTTCGAAGCCGCGGCGCACCGCGGCCGCCCCGCGCGACGGCGAGGCGGGTGGAAACATCGTGACGTCAAAGTCTCGTGGTGACGTCAAAATCTCTTGGCGCGCCTCATGCCACCGGTCGGCACGGGCGGCAATGCACGGCGTCAGGCGAGCGGGCCGGGGATCGCCTGCTCGGCCTCGTGGCTCAGCCGCGCCTCGTGCCGGCGCACGAACAGCCACAGGGCGATGCCGCCGAACACCACGAAGGCCAGGAGCCCGAGGCCGATCGGCCCGACGACATGCTCGATCGAGCGGCCGCACAGATAGGCGCCGAAGCCCATCAGCGAGGCCCAGGCGAGGCCGCCGGCGGCGTTGAACAGGAAGAAGCGGCGGGCGTCGAACTGGTTCACCCCGGCGAGCAGCGCCGCGTAGGCGCGCAGCATGGCGGTGAAGCGGCCGAAGAACACGATCTTGCCGCCGTGGCGCCGGAAGAGATACTGGCCGAGCTTGAGCCGGCGGTGGTCGAGGGCGATCTTCGCACCGTGCTTGAGCAGCAGCGGCATGCCCCAGCGCCGGCCGACCCAGTAGCCGACATTGTCGCCGATGATCGCGGCGGTCGCCGCTGCCAGCACCACGAGCCCGATGCGCATCTGCCCGGTCGAGCCCGCATAGACGGCCGCCGAGATCAGCGCGGTCTCGCCCGGCATCGGCACGCCGGCGCTCTCGAGGGTGATGACCAGGAAGATCGCCCAGTAGCCGTAATGGGAGATTAGGTCGGCGACCGGCAGGTCGTGGAGAAAGTGCATTCTGGTTCCGCTGGCACGCGATGCAGGGCGGCGCCGTGTCGCGCCCCGATCCCCTGAGATAAGGGGACCGATCGTGGCTCTTCCAGGGCAGCGCGCGGGCGGCGTTCAGCAATCGTGAGGCAACATGGTCGTCGTACTGGCGACGCATTGCCGTGCGGATTGCGTTCGGGGGCCGCGTCCGCGGGCGACCGGTCGGAAGGCGTCGTGCCGCAGGCGCAAGTCTGCGCGGTCGGCACGACATCAGGGGCGTCGCGGGGGCGAGGTTGGTGTTTCCAGGTCCGGGCTGTCCAGATCGATGAACGAATTGTCTCCCATCCGGACCGACGACGCGGTCGAGGCGCCGCCCCGCCGGCGCGGCCGCGGGCTGGCCTGGTTTCTGGTGCTGCTGGCGCTCGCCGGCGGCGGATACTGGGCTTACCGGACTTACCTCCCGGACGGGTTCAAGAAGCCGCAGACGCAGCAGGCCGGTGCCGGCC
>JAEWKL010000657.1 GCA_023386115.1 Pseudomonadota bacterium | reverse complement strand
CGCCAGAAGAGATCGGAACACACACCGCCTCATCCTGCATCGTCGGCGGATATGGATCCCGGGTTCCGCTTCGCGGCCCCGGGATGACGCCGAGGGTGGCAGGACGGTGCGTCTGTTGAACTTCCCCAGACAATTTCTCGCCCGGATGACGTCATGGACCTGTCGCTCATCATCGCGCTCGACGTCGTGAACGGGGCCGCCTCCCTGTTCCTGCTCTGCCTCGGCCTGGCGATCATCTTCGGGATGATGAAGATCATCAACCTCGCCCACGGCGAGTTCGTGATGCTGGGGGCCTACGCCACGGTGATCTCGGCCAATGCCGGGCTCAACATCTGGATCGCGATGCTGGTGGTGGCGCCGCTCTTCGTCGGGCTCGTCGGGCTCGTCATCGAGCGCTGCCTGATCCGCTTCCTGTACGGGCGGCTGGTCGATTCGATGCTGGCGACCTGGGGCCTCAGCCTCTGCCTGATCGGCCTCGTCACGACGATCTTCGGCAACACCATCAACGGCGTGCCGACGCCGCTCGGCGGGTTCCAGGTCGGGGCCTACCGGTCGAGCTGGTACACGATCTTCCTCGTCGCCATGGCCGTCCTGATGATGGCCTTGGTCTACGGCGTGCTCCGGTTCACCCGCTTCGGCCTCGTCGCCCGGGCGGTGATGCTGAATCCCGGCATGGCCGCGACGCTCGGGGTCAACCCGGCCAGGATCTACATGGCGACCTTCGGCATCGGCGCCGTCATCACCGGGCTCGCCGGCGGGCTGCTGGCGCCGGTCTCGGGCATTACGCCGGTGATGGGCACTGCCTTCGTCGCCAAGTGCTTCATCACCGTGGTCGGCGGCGGCGCGGCAATCATCTCGGGCACGCTTTCGGCGGCCGGGCTGTTCGGCCTCGTCAACCAGCTCGGCGCCTTCTTCACCACTCCGGTCTACGGCGAGGTGATCCTGTTCCTCTCCGCGATCCTGCTGATCCGCCTGCTGCCGCAGGGCATCTCCGGCCGCTTCTTCAAGGGGACGCTCTGAATGCCCGCCGCCCTGTCGCGCGCCCTCCAGGGCCTCGCCATCCTCGCCGCCGTCGCCCTGGTGGCCGTGCTCCCGACCTACCTCGAACTCTTCACCCTGATGCAGCTGACCTTGTTCGCCGCCATGGGCGTGCTGGCGCTCAGCCTCGGCTTCATCTGGGGGTTTGGGGGCATCCTGTCCTTCGGCCAGACCGCGTTCTTCGGTCTCGGCGGCTACACCTACGCGGTCGCGGCGATCAATTTCGGCGATTCCACCAACGCGATACTCCTGGCGATCCTCTTCCCGGCACTCTTCGCCGCGGCGCTCGGCTACTTCGTGTTCTACGGCCGGATCAGCGAGGTCTATCTCGGGGTCATCACGCTGACCGTCACGCTGATCCTGTTCAACGTCGTCAACTCGACGGCGGGCGACGCCTACACGATCGGCCAGGCGCGGCTCGGCGGCTTCAACGGCATCCCCTCGGTGCCGACCTTCAACGCCCCCTACACGCCGGACGCGGTGCTCACGCCCGAGGCCGGCTGGTGGGTCACCGGCGGCGCCTTGATCGCCGTCTACCTGCTGATGCGGCTCCTGCTCGCCAGCCCCTTCGGCCGCATCGCGGTGGCGGTGCGCGAGAACGAGACCCGCGCGGCGCTGCTCGGCTACGATCCGCGGCTGATCAAGCTCGGGGTGTTCATGGTCGGCGGCGCGGTCGCGGGGCTCGCCGGGGCGCTCTACGTCAACTGGGGCGCCTTCGTCGGCCCAACGATCTTTTCCCTGTCGCTCTCGGCCGAGATCATCATCTGGATCACGGTCGGGGGGCTCGGCACCCTGATCGGCCCGGTGGCCGGCTGTTTCCTGATCCAGTTTCTCAGCGCCAAGATCGGCTCGCAGCAGGCCTTCAACGCCAACCTCGTGCTCGGCGTGATCCTGGTCGGCTTCGTGCTCCTGCTGCCGAAGGGCATCGTGCCGACGCTCCGGGACGCGCTCCTCGGGCTCGGCCGCAAGGCCAGGCGGCGCCAGGCCACGTCTTCCACCGCCCGGGCCCAGATCGCCGGAGCCGAATGATGGATCCCCTCGTCCCCCTCCTGAAGACCGAGCACCTAACGATGCGCTTCGGCGGCGTCGTCGCCAACGACGACGTGAGCTTCACCCTCGGGGAAATGGAGCTGCGCTGCCTCATCGGCCCGAACGGCGCCGGCAAGAGCACGTTCTTCAAGATGCTCACCGGGCAGCTCACCCCCACCTCCGGCACCATCGCGTTCCGCGGCCAGACGCTGACGGGGTTGCAGAGCCACCAGATCGCCCGGCTCGGCATCGGCATCAAGACGCAGGTGCCGAACGTGTTCAACGGGCTGTCGGTGCGCGAGAACATCTGGCTCTCGGCGCGACGCAAGACGACGCCCAAGTTCACCGGGCCCCTCGTCGACGAGATCCTGGAAAAGATCCGGCTGACGCATCTCGCCGGGGCGACGGTCGGCCAGCTCTCGCACGGCCAGCGGCAATGGGTCGAGATCGGCACGGTGCTGGCGGGCGATCCGGACCTCATCCTCCTCGACGAGCCGGCCGCCGGCATGACCGACGAGGAGACCCACCGCACCGCCGAGATCATCCGCGAGATCAACAAGACCCGGGCGATCGTCGTGGTCGAGCACGACATGGCGTTCATCAGGATGATCGCCCGCACGGTCACGGTGTTCCACCAGGGCCGGATCATGATGGAGGACGGGATCGACGCGGTTCTGGCCGACCGGCGGGTGCGCGACGTCTATCTCGGCAAGAAGGTGGCGGCATGAAGGGGGTGGCATGAGCGCGCTTCTCGATGTGGAAGACCTGCGGGCGAGCTACGGCCGGGTGCCGATCCTGATGGGCGTCGATGTCAGCCTGGCGCCCGGGGAATTTCTCGGCATCCTCGGCCATAACGGCATGGGCAAGACCACGCTGATGCGGACCCTGATGGGCCACCTGCCCGCCACCGCCGGCACGGTGCGCTTGTCCGGGACCGACGTGACGCGGCTGCCCATCCACCAGCGCGCCAGACTCGGCATGGGCCTGGTACCGCAGGGCCGCGAGATCTTCTCCACCCTCAGCGTGCGCGAGAACCTGCGCATGGGGCTCGCCAGCGCACCGCGTGAGGATCCCCGCATCATCGACGACGTGCTCGCCGACTTCCCGCGCCTCGTGCGCCTGCTCGACCGGCGCGGCGGCGCCCTCTCGGGCGGCGAGCAGCAATTGCTGGCGCTCGCCCGCTGCCTGTGCACCCGGCCGAAGCTCGTCCTCCTCGACGAACCGACGGAGGGCATCCAGCCCTCGATCATCGAGGAGATCATCGAGACGCTGCTCACCTTGAAGACGCGCTGGGACCTGTCGATGATCATCGTCGAGCAGAACCTCGACTTCATCACGTCGCTGTCCGACCGGGTGCTCGGCATCCAGAAGGGCCGCATCACCGGCGAGGTCTCGCGCGAGGATCTGCTCGCCGGGCGAATCGGCATGGCGGCGGCTTAGCCGGTTCGAATCCCTTCATAACCACACCAAGGAGACGCCCCATGGCCATCACCCGCCCGAGCGCAGACCAGGTCCGCGAACTCGCCGCCAGCCTCCACATGTCGCTGTCGCCCGAGGAGGCCGCCGCCTATCGCACCCTGATGGACGCCTCGTTCGACGCCTACGACGTGGTCGACGCCCTGCCCGACCACATCCCCGCGGTGACGTATCCCCGCACCCCCGGCACCCGGCCCAGCCCTGAGGAGAACCCGCTCGGCGCCTGGTACTGGAAGAGCACCGTGAAGGGCGCCGACACCGGCAAGCTCCTGGGCAGGACGGTGGCGCTCAAGGACAACGTCGCGCTCGCCGGCGTGCCGATGATGAACGGCGCCTCGACCCTCGAAGGCTTCGTGCCCGCTTCTGACGCCACCATCGTGACCCGGATGCTGGATGCCGGAGCCACCATCCTCGGCAAGGCGGTGTGCGAGCATTTCTGCCTCTCGGGCGGCAGCCACACCTCGGATCCGGGGCCGGTCCACAACCCGCATCGGATGGGCTACTCGGCGGGCGGCTCGTCCTCGGGCAGCGCCGCGCTGGTGGCCGCCGGCGAGGTCGACCTGGCGATCGGCGGCGACCAGGGCGGGTCGATCCGCATTCCGGCCTCGTATTGCGGCATCTACGGCATGAAGCCGACCCACGGCCTCGTGCCCTATACCGGCGTGATGCCGATCGAGACCACGATCGACCATACCGGCCCGATGACCGCGAGCGTCGCCGACAACGCCCTGCTGCTCGAAGTCCTGGCCGGGCCCGACGGGCTCGACCCGCGCCAATACGCGCCGCAGGTCGCGGTCTACACGGAAGCGCTCAAGAAAGGCGCGAAGGGCCTGAAGATCGGCCTCCTCATGGAGGGGTTTGCAGCCCCGGGCATGCAGGAGGCGGTGGCCGACAAGGTCCGGGCGGCGGCGGCCCGGTTCGAGGGCTTGGGCGCCACGATCGAGGAGGTCTCGCTGCCGGCCTACCGGACCGCGGCGGCGGTCTGGGCGCCGATCGCGCTGGAGGGTCTGACGCAGCAGATGATGCTCGGCAACGGCATGGGCTTCAACTGGAAGGGCGCCTACGATGTCGGCCTGTTCGACGTCCACTCCGCCTGGCGGACTAAGGCCGACGACCTGTCCGAGACGCTGAAGATCTCGATGCTGATCGGCCAGTGGGGCCTGACCCACTATCGCGGCCGCTACTACGCCAAGGCGCAGAACCTCGCCCGCAAGGTGCGGGAGGACTTTTCGGGGTGCTTCAAGACCTACGACCTGCTGCTGTGCCCGACCCTGCCCTGCACCGCCACCAAGCTGCCGGAGAAGGGCGCGCCGCTGGAGGAAGTCATCGCCCGCGCCTTCGAGATGGTCGCCTCGACCTCGCCGATGGACGTGACCGGCAACCCCTCGATGTCGATTCCCTGCGGGCTCGTCGACGGCCTGCCGGTCGGGCTGATGCTGACGGCGCGGGACTGGAACGAGAGCGCGATCTATCAGGCCGCCGCCGCCTTCGAGGCCGCCGGCGACTGGAAGACCTTCTGAGACCGGCGGTGAAGACCATCAGCGCCATCCTCCGCGCCAAGCCGGGCGCGGAGGCCACGTTGCGGGCGGCCCTCCTCGACGTGGCGGCCCACGTCGCCGCGAACGAGCCGGACACGGTCGGCTTCTTCGTCTCGCAGGATGCCGGCGATCCGGCTCGCTTCACCACCTACGAGCGGTTCACCGACGCCGCGGCGATGGACCGGCACAACGGCTCGGCGGCAGTGGCGCGGTTCTTCCGGATCGCGCAGTCCCTTCTCGACGGCGAGGTGATCCTGGTGACCGCCGACGAGATCTCCTGCCGGTGAAGCGGGACGCGAGGCGAGGCGAGCCTCGTTCAGACCACACTCGACGTCGTCCCGGATTCCCGACATCGTCGAGTCCCGGGACGACGTCGAGGATGTCGGGTTCGTCTGTGAGGGCAAGGGCCCGTCGCTCACGCTAAATCCGCCGGCCGCAGCGTGTGCCAGTCGGTCACCTGCTGGACCGCGTGGCCGGCCCGGCAGAGCAGCCCTTCCGACAGGTGCGGCCCGACGAGCTGGACGCTCAAGGGCAGCCCCGCGGCGTCGATCCCCGCCGGCAGCGTGATGGTCGGGCTGCCGGAGAAGTTGAACGGCGCGGTGAAGCGCAGGATGCGCAGCAGGACCTCGGGATCCTGGCCGTACTCGCCCATCCGGGCGAGGCTCGGCACCGGCACCGGCATGGTCGGCACCAGGAGAAGGTCGACCTCCTCGAACAGGGCGGCGAGCGCGCCCGAGACGTCCAGCCGGTCGTGAACGATCGCCCCGAGTTCCAGACCGGTGACGTGCCGGCCCTGGTCGATCAGCCCGGCGAGGTCCGGGCCGTACTCGGCGGCCCGCGCCGGATAGGTCTCCCGGTGGGCGAGCGCGGTCTCGACCGAGCAGAACGGGATCCAGCCGCGCACCAGCCGGTCGGTCGGCGGCATCGCGACCTCGCGGATGCGCGCGCCGAGGTCGCGCAGCACCGCCTCCACAGCGGCGAGGGCCGCCACCACCTCCGGGTCGATCCCCTCGGTGGTGAAAAGCCGGTCGATGCCGATCGTGAGGCCGCGGACCGGCCGGGCTCTGCCACCGAGCTCGACATCGACCGGCGCGGCCAGGGTGGTCGGGTCGCGCGGATCGGCGCCCGCGATCACGCCGAGGATCGCCGCCGCGTCGGCGGCGCTGCGGGCCATCGGGCCGACATGGTCGAGGGAGGCGGCGAGCGGAAACACGCCGTGGCGGCTCACCCGGCCCCAGGTCGGCTTGATGCCGGTGAGCCCGCAGGTCGCGGAGGGAAAGCGGATCGAGCCGCCGGTGTCGGAGCCGAGCGACCCGAAGCAGAGCCGCGCCGCGGTGGCCGCTCCCGACCCCGTCGAGGACGAGCCGAGCCAGTGGCCGCGGCCCCAGGGGTTGAGCGGGCCTGGATTGTCCGGATGGTGGCTGGTATAGGCGCCCTCGGTCATCGCGAGCTTGCCGAGGATCACCGCCCCGCCCCGCTCCAGCCGCGCGACCACTGTCGCGTCATCGTCCGGCACGCGCTCGCGATGGATCATCGTGCCGGCGCCGGTCGGGGCAAAGCGCGTGTCGCACAGGTCCTTGATGCCGAGCGGCACGCCGTGCAGCGGACCGCGGCTGATGCCCTGGGCCGTCTCCCGATCCGCCCGGGCGGCGGCGGCGAGCGCGTGCTCCGCCGTGACCGAGGTGTAGCTGCGTATCTCGCCGTCGAGGGCTTCGATGCGATCGAGCATCGCTGTCGTCACTTCGACCGCGCTCACCTGTCGCCGGCGGATCGCCTCCGCGATGAAGACCAGGGATTCGTCGTGCAAGCTCGCCGTCATGGGTGGCCTCCCGTGTTGTGGCCGCATCCTCGCGACGAATCCGGCTTCCGTCTTGCCTTGACGAGCCGCACCGCTTGGCCCGTGATGATCAGGGCTTGTCGTGATTGGCATCGTCATTGCTTGAGCCGCTGCGAACGCAAACCAGAGCGGCCCGCTCGACGAAAGCCGCCATCCACGCCGCTGATCAGTCGGAGGGCAGTCATGGCACCGCTCAACGCCCCTTCCCCGTCGGCCTGTTCCCCGCCGTCCGCGCCGATCACCACCTTCGACACCACCGTGCTGGCGGAGAAGTACCGTTTCTCCTACTGGCGCGACGCGATCTGCGCCCATCTGAGCCCGTCGGAGACGGTGCGGAAGATCGACGATGCGCCGTTCGCGGCGCGGCTGCGCAAGGTCACGTTGGGCAAGGTCAGTGTCTGCGACACCCGGTTCTCGCCGATGGAGAACCGCCGCGACGCCGCCTGCCTGCGGCGGATGCCGGACGACGACGTGTTCGTGGCGCTGATGAAGACCGGCACCGGCCGGCTGGTACAGGACGACCGCTGCGCGCTTCCCGCCGCCGGCGACCTGGTGATCTACGATTCGGCCCGGCCGTTCCTGTGGGAGTTCGAGCAGGACACCCGGATGATCATCGCCCGCATCGCCAGGCGGCAGATGGCGGCGCGGCTGCCCGAGTTCGAGCACCTGGCCGCCCGGATTATCCGGCCCGACCAGCCCCTCGCCTCGACCATCGCCCACACCCTGACCGACATCGTCGAACTCGAGACCCCGATGAGCGAGAGCTGCTTGCAGCGCCTCGGCAACGCGTTCCTCGAACTGCTCACCGCCTCGCTGGAGGCGAGCCTGACGGCCCCGGGGCGCCGTGTCGCCGACGAGGACCTGGTGCGCCAGGCCAAGACCTTCCTGCTCGCCCATATCGAGGATCCCGACCTCGACCTCGCCACGGTGGCCAGCCGCCTCGGCGTGTCGCTCCGCACCCTGTGCCGCGCCTTCGCGGCGGACGGCACCACGGCGATCCGCTGGCTGTGGCAGCAGCGGCTGGCCCTCGCCCATCGGCTGCTCGAGGAGGGCCAGGCCCGCAATGTCGGGCAGGTGGTGATGCAATGCGGCTTCAGCGACTTCTCGCATTTCAGCCGGGCGTTCAAGAAGGCCTACGGGGTGATGCCGAAATCGGTACTGCGGGCGGCGGGGTGACGGCGGGTCACCCTCGCGGCGCCAGGACGATCAAAGCCGCCCCGGCGAGGCACAGGGCGGCCCCGGCGCAGTCGAACCGGTCCGGCCTCTGTCCCTCCGCGGCCCAGAGCCAGGCGAGGGAGGCCGCGATATAGATGCCCCCATAGGCCGCGAAGGCGCGGCCGGCGGCATCCGAATCGGTGAGGGCCAGCAGGAACGCGAAGGCGCTGAGGGCAAGCCCCCCCGGAATCAGCCAGAGCGGCGACGCCGAGAGCCGCCACCAGGCCCAGACCGAGAAGCACCCGGCGATCTCGGCGAGCGCGGCGGCGGCGTAGAGGAGAAAGGTCGGCATGGCGGGGGCTTCTCCCACGCCATGGCGGTCCCGTGAAGGTCAGGCCCGCCGCTTCATCAGCGTTGCCGCCGCGAGGCCGACGCCGGCCATCACCGCCCCGGTGGTGAGGGGATTGAGCTTCGCCCGGGTGTAGGTGCTGGTGTGGCGCACCATGCCGGGATGGTCGCCGCGCACGTGGCCGTCCTGGGTCGGTTGGTGGAGGGCGCCGTTCGGGTCGCGCGGCGGCTCGGCGCGCAGCTGCTGGCCCGCCATCACGCTGCCGAGGCGGTCGAAGGTGCCGGGGGCGAGCTTCTTCAGGCCGGTCATTGCCCGGCCGCCGCCGCCGACGATGATCTCGCGCTGGGGATACACTGCGGCGTGCAGGATGGCGTGGGCGACCTCGTCCGGGTGGTAGACCGGCGGCGGCAGCTTCGGCTCGCGGTCGAGGTAGTTGCGGGCGTGCTGCGGGAACGGCGTGTCGATCGCCGCCGGCTTGATCAGCGTCACCGAGACGGGCGCGCGGTCCAGGTCCAGCTCGGACCGGAGCGCGTCGGTGAAGCCGCGGATCGCGTGCTTGCTCGCCGAGTACATGCCCTGGAGCGGGATCGCCAGGTCGGAGGCGATGCTGCCGAGGTTGATGATCGCGCCGCCGCGCCGCCGCAGGTACGGGGCCGCCACGAGCGAGCCGTAGACCACGCCCCAGAAGTTGGTCTGGAACAGGCGATCATGGTCCTCGTCCGAGACCTCCTCCAGCCGGCCGTAGATCGAGATGCCGGCATCGTTGACCCAGGTATCGAAGCCGCCGAAGCGCTGCACCGCCTTGTCGGCGATGGCCTGCACGTCCTCGCGCCGGCCGACATCGGCGACGACGTGAGTCGCCTCGCCGCCCGCGGCCTCGATCTCCTCCTGGATGGCCGCCAGCGCCTCGGCGTTGCGCGAGGCGAGCACCACCCGGGCCCCGGACCGCGCCGCCATCCGGGCGGTGGCAAGCCCGATGCCGCTGGAGCCGCCGGTGATCACGATCACCTGCTGGTCGAGAGGCTTGTGGGCGTGGCTCATGGAATCCTCCGTACAGGATGGGGGTATCCACGCCCTAACGATGATGGGCGCCCATCGTTCATTCCGCGAATGGCAGATACCCCCTGCCATATCTCGATCCTCTGGCACGCGCCCGCACAAGCTATTGGACAGGCGGTCCCCGCACCCCCATGATCCCCGCCGCGGCGAGGCCCCCGACGCCAATTCCAGAGGGGCCCGTCCGCGGTGCAAAGTCAGGGAGGACGCCTATGGCTGGGACGGGTCGTGCCGGGATGCTCACGCGGCGCGAGGCGCTGGTCGGCGCGGGGGCCGCGGGGGCGAGCCTGATGCTGCCGGGCGGCTCTCCTTTCGCGCAAGGCGCGGGCAAGCCGGCCGAGCTGAAGGTCGGCATCGCCACCTACCTGTCGGGTCCAGCGAGCGTCTTCGGCGTGCCCGGCCGCCAGACCGCCGAGCTTTTGTTCGACGAGATCAACGCGGCCGGCGGGATCGCCGGGGTCAAGGTGCGGCCGATCTTCGTCGACGAGGGCCCGGGCGTCGACCACGTCGTCGGCGAGTACCGTCGCCTGGTGCAGTCGGAAGGGGTGCACCTGATCTTCGCGGCCATCTCCTCGGCCGACTGCATCGCCTGCGCGCCGCTCGCCGACGAGCTGAAGCGCCCGACGCTGCTGTGGGATTGCGGCACCCAGCGCATCTTCGAGGACGGCCGCTACACCTACGCCTTCCGCACGCAGGCCAACGCGACGCCGGAGATCCTGGCGGCGCTCCTCTATCTCCTGAAGGTCAAGCCCGACTTCAAGTCGATCGCGGTGATCAACCAGGATTATGCCTGGGGCCGCGATTCCTGGGACATCTTCCGGACCGCGATGAACACCCTGAAGCCCGGGGTGAAGGTCTCGGCCGAGCTGTTTCCGCGCTTCGGCGCCACCGACTTCTCGACCGAGATCACCCGAGTGCTGGCGCTTCGCCCCGACGTCGTCCTCTCGACTTCCTGGGGCGGCGACCTCGACGCGCTGATCCGCCAGGCCTCGGACCGCAAGCTGTTCGAGCGCTCGACCTTCGTGATGCCGCTCGCGGAATCCTCGCTCCAGCGCGTCGGCAAGGCGCTGCCGGCCGGGCACATCGTCGGCGCCCGCGGCGACCACTGGTTCCTGCACCCGTCGCCGGCCGATCCGGAGCGGCTGAAGCGCTTCAACGACAGCTACCGCGCCAAGTACAATGCTTGGCCGATCTATCCGTGCTTCCACATGGCGCAGGCCGTCTCGGCGATGAAGGCCGGCATCGAGAAGGCGGTGGCGGCCAAGGGCGGCTGGCCGACCGACGCCGAGCTCGCCGCGGCCTTCAAGGGCCTCGAATTCCCCTCGCCCACCGCCAGCGTGCGCATCCGCGAGGACGGACAGGGCCTCGAGAACCAGCTCATCGGCACCACGCTGCACTCCGACAAATACCCGTTCCCGGTGCTCACCGACATGATCGTCTTCCCGGCCGAGTCCGTGACGACGCCGGTCGGCCAGAAGAGCGCCGACTGGCTCAAGACGCTGACCCCCGACATGGTGGCGAAGCTCCCGCAGGCGCAGGCCTTCAAGAGCTGATGGCCTGGTTGTCGGAGAACGGGATCCTCGTCGGGCTCGCCCTGCTCGACGGGCTGTCCTACGCCGCCGCCGTGTTCATGGTGGCGGTGGGGCTGAACCTGGTGTTCGGCGTGCTGCGGGTGCTCAACGTCGCCCATGGCAGCCTCTACGCCATCGGCGGCTACGCCGCGGCCTCGCTCGGGCTGTTCGCCGCGTCCCTCGGCGCGCCGCCCTGGCTTGGCCTGCCGATCCTGCTCGCCGCTGCGGTGCTGGTCGGCGCCGTGCTCGGGCCGCTGATCGAGCGGCTCCTGCTGCGGCGGATGCAGGACCGCGAGCCGGTGCTGCAGCTCCTCGTCACCTTCGCGCTGTTCATGATCCTGGAGGACCTGCAGAAGCTGGTCTGGGGCGTGCAGCCGGTGGTGTTCGATGCGCCGCTCAAGTGGCTCGGTACCGTCGACGTGCCCTTCGGCCAGGACGTGATCCCGTTCACCGCCTACCAGCTCTACGTGCTGCCGGGGGTGGCGCTCGCCACCCTGGCGGTACTCGCCACCGTGCTCCGCTACACGCTGACCGGCCGGATGGTCGTGGCGGTCACGGTCGACCGCGAGGCGGCCCGCGCCATGGGCATCGACGCCGCCAAGGTGACGATGCTCACCTTCACGGTCGGGGCGGCCCTGGCCGCCCTCGGCGGCGCCGGGCCCCCCCCCCCCCGGGGGGGGGGGG
>JAEWKL010000655.1 GCA_023386115.1 Pseudomonadota bacterium | reverse complement strand
GCTTGTAGTACTGCCCGCCCGGGGCCGGGCGCTCGTCGAGGAGCGTGACACTGGCACCCGCGCGGGCGGCGGCCTCCGCCGCAGCGAGCCCGGCCGGGCCGGCGCCGACCACCAGCACGTCGGCAGTGAGAACCGGGATCTCGGCCGGGAGGGTGGCGAGATCGGCGCCGGGCGCAGGGAGTGCCGGCTGGCGCGACACACGCATCCCGTCCCGGACCTTGGTCAGGCAGGCCCGGATGCCCGTGCGGCCGTCGACCGTCACGAGGCAGTCGTGGCAGAGGCCCATGCCGCAGAACAGGCCCCGGGGCGCGCCGTCCTTGGCGGTGTTGAGGTCGCGCTGGCCGGCCGCCATGAGCGCCGCCGCGAGGCTCGCACCTGGGGCGGCCGGCACCGCCTTCCCCTCGAAAGTCACGGTCCAGGCGCCCGCCTCACCCATCGAAGCGCAGGCCGAACCGGGCGACGAGGTCGCGCATCGCCGCGTCGCCGGCCGGCGGCAGGGCCAAGCGCGGCGGCCGCGGCGGGCCGGCGGGGAAGCCCATATGGGTGAGGAGCGCCTTGGTGCCGGCGACGTAGGCCTGCCCCCCCACCGCCTCGATCAGCGGCAGCCAGTGCAGGGACAGGGCGCGGGCCTCGCGCAGCTTCTCCTCGTCGGCGACCAGGGTGAACAGGTGCGCGAGCGGCCCCGGCGCGACGTTCGAGGCCACCGCCACCCAGCCCTCCGCTCCCTCGACGAAGGATTCGAAGCCCAGGATGCCGCCGAACACCGTCATCCGGTCGCCGCAGAGCCGGAGGATGTCGCGCACCCGCGTCACCTCGAGGGTCGATTCCTTGATGTAGCGGCAATTGTCGATCTCGGCGATGCGGGCGACGAGGTCGGGCCGCAGGTCGACATTCGCGGTCGCCGGGTTGTTGTAGACCATGATCGGCAGGCCGATCGCCTCGCCGATCGTGCGGTAATGGCGGACGAGCTCGTCGGCCGTCGGCGTCGAGTAGTAGGGCGGGATGATCATCACGCCGTCGGCGCCGAGCTGTTCCGCCTGCCGGCTGAGGCGCACAGCCTCGCGGGTATCCTCGGCGCCAGTGCCGATCAGCACCGGCACACGGCCGGCGGCTGTGCGGATCACCGTCTCGGCCACCGCCACCCGCTCCTCCTCGGTGAGGGACAGGAACTCGCCGGTCGAGCCGAGGGGGATCAGGCCGTGGATCCCTTGCGCGATCTGCCATTCGGTGAAGGCGGCCAGCGCCTCCAGGTCGAGGCGGCCCTCGGCGTCGTTGGGGGTGATCATCACCGTGTAGGTGCCGCGGAAGCGCGTGGTCATGGAGAAGAGGTCCTCAGGCGCCGGCGCCGGTCGGCGGCAGGTCGGAGCGGCCGACATGCCGCTCCAGCCGCCGCTGCACGAGCTGCCAGGCGGTCGTCATGGCGAGGTAGTAGAGGGCGGCGACGGAGAAGAGCTCCAGCACCTCGAAGCGCTCCTGGATCAGCACCTGGGTGCGGCGGAGCAGCTCCTCCATCGAGATCACCGAGGTGATCGAGGTCGTCTTGAGCAGACCGTTCACCGAGTTGCCGAGCGGCGGCACGATGATGCGCAGGGCCTGGGGCAGGACGACGTGGGCCATCACCTGCGGCTCGCGCAGGCCCAAAGCCCGGGCGGCACGCACCTGGCCCTTCGGCACGGCATCGATCCCGGCCCGGATGATCTCGGCGAGGTAGGCCGCCTCGTTGAGCGAGAGGCCGATCAGCGCCGATTCGATCACCGTGAACTTGATCCCGAGCTGCGGCAGACCGGTATAGATCACGATCAGCTGCACCAGGAGCGGCGTGCCCCGGAACAGCCAGACATAGAGGCCGGCCGGCGCCGAGAGCCAGACGTGGCGCGAGCGCCGCATCAAGGCGAGGCCGAAACCGAGCGCGAGGCCGATCAGCATCGCGGCGGCGGTGAGCCAGAGCGTCGCCCAGGCGCCCATCAGGATGTAGGGATTGGCCAGGTACTCGAAGAATCCGGCCCAGTTCCAGCCCGCCACCGGTCGGGCCTCGCTCAGCCGGCCGGCCCCTGCACGGCGAGGGTGCCGGGCACCGGCACCACGCCGAAGCGCCCGAACAGGGCCGCGAAGCTGCCGTCGGCCTGCATCGCCTCGAGCACCTTGAGCACCGCGTCGGCGAGGTTCCGGTTCTTGAACGCCAGGGAGACCGGGGTCGGGAACAGGCCGGTGAGCGCACGCTGGAACTCGCCGCGGTCGGCGTATTCCTTGGCGACGGCGTCGATCGAGACCACCGCCTCGACCTGGCCGGCCCGCAGCGCCTGATAGGCCAGGGCGTAGCTGTCGAAGGTGCGGATCGTCATGCCGGCGAGGCCCTTGCCCTTCAACTCGGCATCGAGCGCCTTCGCCTTGTTCTCCTCGAAGCCTCCCATCTCGACCCCGATCGTGCGGCCGTCGAGATCCTCGACCCGGGTCACCGGCGCCTTGGGCTTGAGCGCCGTCGCGATGCTGATCGTCTGGCTCTCGTAGGGGATCATCTGCATGATCTTCGCCCGCTCGGGCGTGAAGAAGATCCCGGTATTGATCATGTCCCAGCGGCCGGCCTGGAGGCCCGGGATCATCGCCGGGAACTCGATCTTGACGTAGTCCGGCGTGAGGCAGAGCCGCCGGGCGATCTCGCGCCCGAGCTCGATGCGCATGCCGACGAGCTGGCCCGACCGGTCCACATATTGCATCGGCGGCAGCGTCGGGTTGGTCGACATCACCAGGGTGCCGGGCTTCGTCAGGTCGGACGGCTTGACCGGCGAGGTGCACTCCGCCGCGAGCGCCCCCGACGCCGCGGCCGCCGCGAGCGACCATCCCAGAACCACCTGTCGCAGCCCGCCCATCGCTCTCTCCCGCACTCCGCAGATATTTGGTATACCGTTCGTATACCGTCATGCAAGCGGGCGATCTTGCGGGGGCCGGGGAGCGGCCCGTATGAGTGCACCGATGGCACACCGATCGCAGCACGCCGTCGACCCGGCACCCGGCGAGGCCGATTCGAGGGCGGCGCCGCTCCACCTCGGCAACCTCGCCTACGGCGCCTTGTCGGACATGATCCGCCACCGGCGCCTGCGCGCCGGCGACGCGATCGTCGAGGCGCGCCTTGCCGAGACCCTGGGGGTGTCGCGCACGCCGTTGCGCGAGGCGCTGCAGCGTCTCGAGGGCGAGGGCATGGTGGTGAAGGCCGGGCGCTCCTACGTCGTGCGCCGGGTCGACCTCGGGGAGTACCTGAAGAGCCTGAAGGTGCGCGAGGTGCTGGAGCCCGAGGCGGCCTCGCTCGCGGCGGGGCGCATCCCCGGGACGATCCTGGCCGGCGTGCGCCAGGAGGTGCTGCAGATGCTGGAGGCCACGACCTACCACACCGACGCGCATTGGCGCTCGGACGACAACCTGCACACGATGTTCATCGACCATTCCGGCAACGAGGTGATGGCGCGCATCCTCAAGGACCTGCGCGCGACGACCCGCTTGTTCGAGATCGATCGGCTGAAGGAGCGCCTGAAGCCCGACTCGCGCGAGCACCTGGCGATCGCCGACGCGCTGATCGCCGGCGACGCCGCGGCGGCCCGGACGGCCGTCGCCGTGCATATCCGCAGCCTGATCGACTTCGCGCTCGAGGCCGTGCGCTGAGGCGGTCTCGGTCGCCTCGGCCGCGATCGCGCCGGCGGGATCCGTCGCAGGCGCGCGCCAGGAC
>JAEWKL010000650.1 GCA_023386115.1 Pseudomonadota bacterium | reverse complement strand
ACGAGGCGGTGGCCGCCCCGTCGAGCAACCAGACCGCCGGCACCAGGGCGATGCAGAGGGCGGGCAGGAACCCGAAGGGCGGCATCGCCAAGGCCCCGCAGGCGCCGGCGAGCCAGGCCAGGGCGAGACGGGTCCAGCCGGCGGTGAGGGCGATGCGGTGGGCGAGCGGCGCGAGGCCGAAGGGCACCGCCGGGGCGGCGAGCGCCGCCCCGTTCGAGTCGATGTCGTGCATGGGCGGGCTCGCGGGGCGACGCCGCGATGGGGCGCCGCGGGAAGGATCAGGCGGCGGAATCGGTCCGCAGGCCGGCCGGGTCGCCAGGCGGCGGCAGGGCCAGGGGCGTGTCCGGCCCTTCGAGCCGGGCGAGGCCGCGATGCATGCGCAGGCGCTTGATCCGCCGCGGATCGGCGTCCAGCACCTCGACCTCGAAATCGCCCGGCACGGCGATGACCTCGCCCCGGGCCGGGACCCGGCCGGCGAGGGTGACGATCAGGCCGCCGAGGGTATCGACCTCCTCGGCCGCCTCCCCCACTGCCGCCGCGAGATCGACCCCGGTCGCCTCGGCGACGTCGTCGAGGCTGGCGCGGGCGTCGGCGACGAAGATCTCGCTCTCGCCGTCGACCTTGAGGACGCGGTGGGTCTCGGCGACGTCGTGCTCGTCCTCGATGTCGCCGACCACGACCTCGATCAGGTCCTCGATCGAGATCAGGCCGTCGGTGCCGCCATACTCGTCGATGACGAGGGCCATGTGGGTTCGGCTCGCCTGCATCCGGGCGAGCAGGTCGATCGCCGGCATCGAGGGCGGCACGAACAGCACCGGCCGCAGGATGCGGGTGGTGGCCAGCGTCGCGGTGAGGTCCACCCCGGCGAGGTCGGGCAGGCGGTCGCCGCCGGCCTCGGCCCGGCTCGCCATGTAGTCGACGAAGTCGCGGATGTGGACCATGCCGCGGGGATCGTCCAGGCTCTCGCCGTAGACCGGCAGGCGGGAATGGCCGGCGCTGCGGAAGACCTTGAGCAGGTCGCCGAGCGCGGTGTCGATCGAGACCGCCACCACGTCGGACCGGGGGATCATGACGTCGTCGACCCGCACCCGGTGGAGGCTCAGCACGTTCTTGAGCATCGCCTGCTCGACCGCGGAGACCGGGTGGTCGCCGGTCTGCATCTCGGCGAGGGCATCCGAGAGGCCGTCGCGCTGGGCGTCGCGCGCCTTCAGGTGGAAGATGCTGAGGAGGCGATCATACCAGGGTTCGCGCCCCGGACTGTCGTCCTCCGGAATCGCCTGCGCGGTCGCGGCGGCGCTGCGACTTCGATCGTTGCTCATGTCTCTCGCGTCTGGGGTGAGGGCGTCCGCGGCCTAGACCGCCGCGTCGCCATACGGGTCCGGCACGCCGAGGCGCCGCAGGGCCGCGACCTCCAACGCCTCCATGGCGTCGGCCTCGGCGTCGCCGAGCTCGTGGTCGTGACCGAGGAGGTGCAGCGTGCCATGAACCACGAGATGGGCGAGGTGGTGGTCGAGGGGCTTTGACTGCTCCCCACTCTCGCGCAGCATTGTGTCATACGCAAGAACCACGTCGCCGAGGAGGCGCGGCCCGCCGCCATGCGGCTGCTCGTTGGGGAAGGACAGCACGTTGGTCGGCTTGTCCTTGCCCCGCCAGGTCCGGTTCAGCTCCTGCACCGCGGCATCGTCGGTCAGCACGATGCTGATCTCGATCGGTCCGCCGGGCGGCACGGTGGCGAGCGCCGCCTCGACCGCGCGGGCGACGAATCCGTCGAGGTCGGGCGCGACGCCCTCCCAGCGCGGATCCTCCACCGCGACGTCGATCTCGTTCTCGATCTCGTCGCTCACGGCAGCGGCCCCCGGCGCGGCGGCGTCGGCCGCTGGGGCGGCTCGTCACGAGTCTCCTGCGCGTCGGCCTCGTAGGCCGTGACGATCCGGCGCACCAGGTCGTGGCGCACCACGTCGACGTCCCGGAAGGTGACCCGGCCGATGCCCTCGACGCCGTCGAGGATCCGCACCGCCTCGACGAGCCCGGATTTCTGGCCCGGCGGCAGGTCGATCTGGCTCGGATCGCCGGTGATGATCATGCGCGAGTTCTCGCCGAGCCGCGTCAGGAACATCTTCATCTGCATCGAGGTGGTGTTCTGCGCCTCGTCGAGCAGCACCACCGCGTTGGTCAGCGTGCGGCCGCGCATGAAGGCGAGCGGCGCGATCTCGATCATGCCGGTCTGCAAGCCGCGATCGACGTGGCGCGCCTCCATGAAGTCGTAGAGGGCGTCGTAGATCGGCCGGAGATAGGGATCGACCTTCTCGCGCATGTCGCCGGGCAGGAAGCCCAGCCGCTCGCCGGCCTCGACCGCGGGGCGCGACAGGATCAGCCGCTCGGCATGACCCTGTTCGAGGAGCGAGACGGCGTAGCCGACGGCGAGCCAGGTCTTGCCGGTGCCGGCGGGTCCTTCGGCGAAGACCAGCTCATGGGCGCGCAGGGCCTTGATGTAGGCGTCCTGCGCGGCATTGCGGGCCCGCACGCCGCCGCGGCGGCGGGTGGCGATCTGGTCGAAGGACGGCCACTCGCCGTTGGCCGGCGCCTCGGCCGGCGAGAACAGGTTGCCCTGGAGCGACGATTCCTGGATGACCCCGTCGACGTCGCCGAGGGTCAGCGGCGTCCCTCCCCCGTCGCGGACGCGGGCGTAGAGCAGCTCCAGCACCCGGCGCGCCCGCTCGGTCGAATCGGGCGGGCCCTTGACCACGACGTGGTTGCCGAGCGCCGTCGCCACCACGCCGAGGCGCCGTTCCAGATGGGCGACGTTCTGGTCGTACTGGCCGAAGACCAGGCTCGCCAGGCGGTTGTCGTCGAAGGTGAGCGCGATCTCCGCCGCCTCGCTCAGGCCCGCCACCGCCCTGGGGGCGCTCTCGCGCTCACGCGCGGGATCACGCCCTCTCGGCCCGCGGCCGCCCGCCTCTCCCGTCGCCATCCTGTCGTTCCTCACGCGGCGGCCGGTGCGGCCGTGGCGGCCGTCGTCGCGGCCGCATCGGCCGTCGCGGGTGCCGCAGATTCGGTGATCGCCTCGCCGAACAGGCTGTTCGAGCCGGCCCGGGTGATCCGCACCGGGATCACGGTGCCGATCGCAGCCGTGTCGCCGTCGATCTGCACCGCCTGGAGATAGGGCGACTTGCCGGCGACCTGGCCCGGATGCCGTCCGGCCTTCTCGAGCAGGACCGGCACGGTGCGGCCGACCGTGGCGTGGTTGAAGTCCTGGCGCTGGCGCTCCAGCAGCTCCTGAAGCTCGGCGAGCCGGGCGCTTTTGACCGCTTCCGGCACCGCGTCGGCGCTCTCCGCCGCCGGGGTGCCGGGGCGCGGGCTGTACTTGAACGAGAAGGCGCTGGCGAATCCGACATCGGCGATCAGCCGCATCGTCTCGGCGTGGTCGGCATCGGTCTCGCCGGGGAAGCCGACGATGAAGTCCGAGGACAGGGCGATGTCCGGCCGCGCCGTCCGCACCCGGTCGATCAGCCGGCGATAGGTGTCGCCATCGTGCTTGCGGTTCATCGCGTGCAGGATCCGGTCCGAGCCCGACTGCACCGGCAGGTGCTGGTAGGGCATCAGGGCCGGCAGGTCGCGATGCGCCGCAATCAGGGCCTCGTCCATGTCGCGCGGATGACTGGTGGTGTAGCGTAAGCGAAGGACCCCCGAGATCGCGGCGACGCGGTGCAGCAATTCCCCGAGCGTCCAGTCGCGCCCGTCCGGGCCCTCGCCGTGATAGGCGTTGACGTTCTGGCCGATCAGCGTCAGCTCGCGGGCGCCGGCCGCCGCCAGACGCTCGGCCTCGGCCACGATCTTCTCGACTGGGCGCGAGACCTCGGCTCCGCGGGTATAGGGCACGACGCAGAAGGCGCAGAACTTGTCGCAGCCCTCCTGCACGGTGAGGAAGGCGGACACGCCCGGAGTGCGCCGGAGCGGCAGGTGGTCGAACTTGTCCTCGACCGGGAACTCGGTGTCGACGACGCGACCGTCCTTCGAGGCTGCCAGCAGTTGCGGCAGGCGGTGATAGCTCTGCGGGCCCACCACCACGTCGACGCCCGGCGCGCGGTTGAGGATCTCGCGGCCTTCGGCTTGCGCGACGCAGCCCGCCACCACCACCGTGGTGTCACGGCCGGCCTCCGCCCGCTCGCCCTTCAGGACGCGCAGGCGGCCGAGCTCTGAATAGACCTTCTCCGCCGCCTTCTCGCGAATGTGGCAGGTGTTGAGGACGACGACGTCGGCCTCCTCCACGGCGCCGGTCTCGACGAAGCCCTCGCGGCCGAGCAGGTCGACCATGCGGGAGGCGTCGTAGACGTTCATCTGGCAGCCGTAGGATTTGACGAACGCTTTCTTCAACGAACCGGCCCTGAAGCGGAAGATGATCGGATGCGGCGGGGGCGGCCCGACGGGACCGCGTCCCGTCATTTAAGCCGTCGCGGCCGGAATGAGAATAGGCGGCGCCTCGTGCACCGGCTGCGGCACGGGCACGGGCACGGGCACGGGCACGGGCCGGGGCGCCGGCGGGCGTCCGGTCACCGCCTCCTGCAGGGCGCGTCGCACCGAGGCCTCGGCCAAAGCCGTCGCGGCCTTGCGGTCGGTGCCGGCCGCGAAGGCGACCGGCTCGCCCCAGGCCACCTGGACGTCGATCGGGCCGCGCTCGAAGAACAGCTTGACGCTCGGACCCAGTTCCATGTCGCCGTACCAGGCGATGTCCGGTCGCTCGGCCCGTGTGAGCGGCAGACCGTTGCGGCGCGTATAGGCGATGCAGAGCGGCTGGAGCCGCACCCGGTCGAGCCCGCCCTCGGTGATCGCCGCCCGGGCGGCGCCGACGAGGGAGGTGCGGAACGGCAGCAGCCGCGTCCCGTCGCCGGTGGTTCCTTCCGCGAACAGCACGATCAGCTCGCCGTCGCGCAGGCGCCGGCTCATCTCGGTGTTGACCACGGCGGTGTGGCGCTTGCGGGCCCGGTCGATGAAGACCGTGCGCTGGAGCCGGGCGAGCGTGCCGATCACCGGCCAGCCGGCGATCTCGGACTTCGCCACGAAGGAGAGCGGCCGCACCCCACCCAGAACCGGGATGTCGAGCCAGGAGATGTGGTTGGCGAGGACCAGCGCCGCCTCGCCCGGGGCCGGCGGCGTGCCGGTCACGGTGATGCGCACCTGGAACAGCCGCAGGAAGGCCCGGTGCAACCAGACCGGGGCATGCCCGGCGAACCGGCCCCGTCCGAGCTTCAGGGCCAGCCAGTGCGGCCCGGCGAGGAGCGCGAAGGTCAGGGCATAGGCGAGGAGCCGCAGGCCGGCGACGAGGTACGTCATGGTTCAGGCGGCGGGGGCTCGGCTCGGGGAAGTCGTCTGGCGGACGGAGCGGCTTCGGGCCGCGTCTCCCGCGCCGCATACCAAGTCCGGCCCGGAGCGTCCACCGCCGGGGCCGGCCCGTCGCCGCAAGGGCTGTCCGGTGGAGAAGCCCGCGCCCTTCATTGACCGCGGCAGCCTGATCTCCTCCGCAGCCCTAACCCAGCGCCACCTGCATCATGATCGCGTTGGCGCGGCTGCCGTCGGGCCGTGCGTAGTAGCTCGCCCGGCGGCCGGTCTCGGAGAAGCCGAGGCGGCGGTAGAGGGCGAGCGCCGGGGCGTTGCCGTCGTCGACCTCGAGATGGACCCGGCGCACGCCCGCATCCTCCAGGGCGACGAGATGCGAGCGCAGGAGCTGGCGGCTCAGGCCGGCGCCGCGGGAGGCGGGGCCGAGCACGATGGTGAGGATCTCGGCCTCGTCGAGCACCTGGCGCGACAGCACGAAGCCGCCGATCACCGTGCCGAGCATCAGGGCGTGGGCGAGGTGGCCGCGCTCGCACAGCATGCGCTCGAACTCGTCCGCCTCCCAGGGCCGCGCGAAGGCGGTGGCGTGGAGTGCCGCGAGCTCCCCGGCCCGGTCGGCCGAGAGCAGGGGCGCGACATGGGCGGTCGGGGGGGAGCGGAACGGCATCCACTTCATCGGGGTCTCCGTCAGCGGCGGGCGAGGCGGGCATGGTCCTGCGGCTGGGCGTCCGGCCCGCGCAGGTAGAGGGGACGGGCCAGCGCGTGGGCCGGGTCGGCGACGAGGCCGAGGGAGGCCACCCAGGCGATCTGCGGGGCGATGTGGCCCTCCGGCACCACGGCGCGCTGCCCCTGCC
>JAEWKL010000641.1 GCA_023386115.1 Pseudomonadota bacterium | reverse complement strand
CGGCACGGGCGCCCCGACACGCAAGGATGGAGCGTCATGGAATACCTGCACACGATGGTCCGCGTCGCCGATCTCGAGCGTGCGCTCGACTTCTACTGCAACAAGTTCGGCCTCCAGGAGGTGCGCCGCACCGAGAGCGAGAAGGGCCGCTTCACCCTGGTGTTCCTGGCCGCCCCGGGCGACGCCGCGCGGGCCAAGGACACCAAGTCGCCGCTGCTCGAACTCACCTACAATTGGGATCCGGAGGAGTATACCGGCGGGCGCAACTTCGGCCACCTCGCCTATCAGGTCGACGACATCTATGCGACCTGCCAGAAGCTCCAGGATGCCGGCGTGACCATCAACCGCCCGCCGCGGGACGGCCACATGGCCTTCGTGCGCTCGCCCGACGGCATCTCGATCGAGATCCTGCAGAAGGGCGGGCCTAAGCCGCCGCAGGAACCCTGGGCCTCGATGCAGAATACCGGCAGCTGGTAGGTGCCGGCGGGCGGGCCGAAGGCGGCCCGCCCCCTCGCGGGTTCGAGGCTTCGCAGGTCCTTGGGCCAGGTCCTTAGGCTTCGGCCGCCGGCGTGAGGCCGAGCTCGGCCAGCTTGGCGTGGATCGCCGTGACCGGGCGCTTGAGCTTCAGGCTCATCACCGAGGCCGAGACGCCCTCGCGCGCCATGGCCTTGAGCTGCTGCACGGTCTCGAGCGTCCAGCCCGCCTCGATGTTCTCGCTCATCAGGGTTGCCTCCGTTCTCGCGGCCGCGTCGCGGCGGCCTTGAGACCGGCAGGTAGGATGGCGTCGCGGTACGGCAACCCGTCCGGACGATGCTCCCGCCTTGACGCGGGCGCTTCCGCATCGCACATCGGCCCCGTCAGCCGGCCGGGCGGCCGCTCCGGTCCTGTCAGCGGGTTCGCCCGTGCGCGGGATCGGGGAGGAAAGTCCGGGCTCCATGAAGAGACGGTGCCGGATAACGTCCGGCGGGGGCGACCCCAGGGACAGTGCCACAGAGAGCAGACCACCGGGCGGGTCCTTGCGGACCCGTGCCGGCCAGGGTGAAAGGGTGCGGTAAGAGCGCACCGCGGACGCGGCAACGCGGACGGCACGGCAAACCCCACCGGGAGCAAAACCGAATAGGGGCGGCACGCGCGAGCGATCGCGCACGGCCTTCTTCAGGCCCGTCGCCCGGGTTGGTTGCTCGAGGCGGCCGGCAACGGCCGTCCCAGAGGAATGGCCGCCACGTCCGGAGGATCCTCGCGGATTCTTCGGGCCATACAGAACCCGGCTTACAGGCCGGCTGATACCCAGCTCAAAAAAATCCGCCTGAGGGCCGCAGCAGCTGAAATCCAGCGGGCGCGAGGCATCACCGAGGTAGAGCCCGCGCCTGCGGGCCAACAGGTGCGCGCAGCTCGACTTTCCGGCGACGCGCGCGAGCATCACAAGCCTTCGTTAACCTTGCTGGCCTCTGATGGCACAGGGGCGGGTGCTGCCCGCCGCGTGTGCCCTCGCGTTGACGACCCCAGAGGCCCATGATACCCCGAGCCACCCCGTCCACGGCGATTCCAGCATCGGCGGCCGCCGCCCGCGAGAGCGGGCGCGAGGGTCGCGCGTCGATGTCGGGCGTGGGCAAAGCGGCGCCCTGGCGCCGATCCCGGCCGGCCTCGGCCCGGCTCGTGCGGACAGCGGAGCACCATGGATCGTCACGTCTCAAGGCGCGCTCAGCGCGCGGGATGGGTCGTCGTCTCGGTCGAGTCGGGGTGCAGGTCGTGACCGAGGCCGCCCCCCACATTCCGGTCCTGCTGGACGAGGTCCGGACCGCCCTGCGCCTCGGCTCCGGCCCGGCTCGCGTCATCGACGGCACCTTCGGGGCCGGCGGCTACACCCAGGCGATCCTGGCGGCCGATCCGCGAAACCGCGTGCTGGCCATCGACCGCGACCCCACGGCCATCGCGGCCGGCCAGGCCCTGGTCGAGGCGGAGGCCGGGCGGCTCGTGCTGGTGCAGGGCCGCTTCGGCGACCTCGACGCCATCGCGCGCGACCACGGCTTTGCCGAGGCCGACGGCGTCGTGCTCGATATCGGCGTCTCGTCGATGCAGCTCGACCAGGCGGAGCGGGGCTTCTCGTTCCGCCATGACGGTCCCCTCGACATGCGCATGGAGCGGGCGGGCGAGAGCGCTGCCGACCTCGTCAACGAGGCCTCCGAGGCGGCGCTCGCCGACGTCATCTATCATTACGGCGAGGAGCGCCGGGCCCGCGCCGTGGCCCGCGCCTTGATCGAGGCGCGCCGACGCGGCCGCATCGAGACCACGGCGGCGCTCGCCGAGATCGTCGCGGGCGTCGTGCGGGCGGAGCCCGGCAGCGGCATCCACCCGGCGACCCGGACCTTCCAGGCCCTGCGCATCGCGGTGAACGACGAGCTCGGCGAATTGCAGCGGGCGCTGCACGCCGCCGAGCACATTCTGCGGCCCGGCGGCCGCCTCGCGGTGGTCACCTTCCACTCGCTGGAGGACCGCATCGTGAAGCAGTTCTTCTCGGCCCGCAGCGGCCGGGCGGTCGCGGCCTCGCGCCACCTGCCGATGGCGGCGCAGCCGGCGCCCCGCAGCTTCACCCTGGCCACCAAGGGCCCGGT
>JAEWKL010000627.1 GCA_023386115.1 Pseudomonadota bacterium | reverse complement strand
GGGCACGGGCGGGAGCGTCCCGACCGCCGCCACCGGCGCCGCAGTGAGCCTGCAGGCGAGCAACTACACGACGAGCTACCTGACCACCGTCAACGGCACCGCCCGCCTCGTCGTGCCGGCCAATGCGAGCGACCGCCAGCAGGCGACGTTCCGGTTGGTGCCGGGACTGGCCGGCCAGGGCGTGTCGTTCCAGGCCAGCACCAATGCCAGCCAGTACCTGCGCCACCAGAACTTCCAGATCCTCCAGCAGGCCAATGATGGCGGCGACGTGTTCAAGCGCGGCGCGACCTTCATCCCGCGCGCCGGGCTGGCTGGCACCTGCGGCTGCAACACCGCGACCTGCACGTCCTACGAATCGATCGACTGGCCCGGCTACTACCTGCGCCACCAGAATTTCGGCTTCTACATCGCCAAGCCGGATGGCGGTGCCACCTTCAGCCAGGACGCGTCGTTTTGCCCGGCCTCGGGCCTGACGCCGACGGCATCTTTGCTCAAGGCGGCGCATTCGGGACTGTGCCTGTCGATTGCGACGGGCGACACCAGCGACGGCGCCGCCGTCACGCAGCAGGCCTGCAACGGCTCGGACGAGCAGACCTGGACCGGAACGGCCGGCAACGGCGGCATCGCCTACGTCAACAAGGCGTCCGGCAAGTGCCTCGACGTGAGCCTGCTCAAGGGCCCGGCCACTCCGAGCACGCCCGTCATCCAGTGGAGCTGCAACGGCGGTACCAACCAGGCCTGGACATCCCGCCCCCAGAACGGGGGCAACGCCCTGGTCTCGGTCAACGCGAATCTCTGCCTCGACGTCTGGTACGCCTCGACGCAGGCCGGCGGGACGATGGCGGTGTGGACGTGCCACGGCGGGACGAACCAGACCTTCCTGTCGCAATAGGCCGTCTCCCGGCGCGCCGGGCCCCCTGCACGGCCCGGCGCGAGGCCGTCATTCTCGGCCAGGCGGTCGGGCGGCACGGCCGGATCGACCCATGCGACAGGATTCGGGGGGAGGAGGGTCGGACTGCCCTCCCCCGATCACGTTCGAGACATTCCGTCCCCTGACCCGTCGATCGGAGCGCTTCAGCCCTGCTCCCGCGCCCGTCGGGCCTCGTAGGCCTTGAGATGGCTATAGGCGGTCGCGACGTGCGGCCACACCCCTTCCGGATCCGCCCGGCGGCCGCGGACCAGGAGGTCGCCGACGATGTGGTCGGCCTCGATCCGGGCACCCCTCTCGATGTCGCGCAGCATCGAGGCGGTGAAGCGGGAGCCATCCGCCGTCAGGGTGCCGCGGCTGGTCTCCAGGAACCTGTCCCGCGGCGCGTGGCCGGACCCCGCCGCGATGCCGCGGCACTCGTCGAGCAGGCCGAGCATCACCTCGCGCCCGCCGGGTGCCGCCACGATGTCGCCGACCGGGGCCCGCATCAGGCAGGTGCCGCAGGCCAGCGTGGCCAGGAAGACCCACTTCTCCCACATCTCGAGCAGGATCGTCTCGCTCAAGCGAGCCGCGAAACCCGCTCCCTCCATGATGGCGGCGACGCGGGCGATGCGCTCCGAGCGCGTTCCGTCCCGCTCGCCGAAGGTGAGCGCGTGCAGCTCGCTCATCTGCACGATCTCGCCCTCGGGCGAGAGCGTCGCCGCGATGGCGCAGGAGCCGCCGAGCACCCGCGCCGCGCCGAAGCGCGCGTCGAGGGCATCGAGGTGGCTCATGCCGTTGAGGATCGGCAGCACCATCGTACCGGGCCCGACGGCCGGGGCGACGTCGTCGAGAGCATTGCCTAGGTCGTAGGCCTTGCAGCTCAGCAGCACGAGGTCGAACGGGCCGGAGATCGCACCCGCCGTCACGGTGGCGGGCCGCGCGATGCGAAAATCCCCGAGCGGGCTCCTCACCGAGAGGCCGCCCTCGGCCAGACGCGCCGCCCGGGCCGGCCGGACCAGGAAGGTCACGTCGCGGCCCGCCGCCGCGAGCCGGGCCCCGAAATACCCGCCGGTCGCGCCGGCTCCCACCACCAGCACCCGCATGCCGTGTCCTCCTGCCCGTCCTGCCTCGGTCGAGCTTCGCATTCCCGGCGGCTTCGTCCAAGGTAGCCGTCGGTCAGAGTTTCGGGAGTTCACGGCGCGTGCGAGGTTTGCGGGGGCGGCTGTCTGGGTCGCGGGATCTCGCCGGGCTCTGGGTCCGGCGCGGGCTGTTCCTGATCGGAGGCATCGCGGTGGGGGCCGCGGCGGTGCTGATGGCGTTCCTCGCCGATGCGGCGCAGGCAGGATTCCGGGCCTTGCTCGGGATCTCGCCGCTGGTCGCGCTCGTCCTCACGCCCCTGGGCTTCGGGATCGCGGCGCTCCTCGCCCGCACGGTCTTCCCGAATTCGCAAGGCAGCGGCATCCCGCAGGTGATCGCCGCCCGCGACATCGAGGATGCGGCCCTCCGGCATCCGCTGGTGTCCCTGCGGACCGCCGCCGGCAAGATCGTGGTGATGACGCTGGGGCTGTTCTGCGGCGCCTCGACCGGGCGCGAGGGCCCGACGGTGCAGGTCGGCGCCGCCCTGATGGCGGCGGCCGGGCGGCTCGCGCCGGAGCGCCAGCGCGGCCTGCTGCTGGCC
>JAEWKL010000626.1 GCA_023386115.1 Pseudomonadota bacterium | reverse complement strand
GCGGAGACCGCCGCGATCGAGCTGCCGCCGCTCACCCCCGGCTATCACCGCCTCACCGTGAGCTTAGGCGACCAGCGCGCCGAGGCGACGGTGATCGCCGCGCCGCAGCGCTGCTGGCGCCCGCGGGCCCTCGGCGACGAGGGCGCCCGGGACTGGGGCCTGGCGGCCCAGCTCTACGGGCTGCGCTCGGAGACCAATCTCGGCATCGGCACCTACGCCGATGCCGGCCGGGCCGCTTCGGATGCCGGGGCGCGGGGCGCCGCGTTCCTAGGCTTGAGCCCGGTCCACGCCCTGTTCTCGACCGACCGGCAGAAGGTCTCGCCCTACTCGCCGTGCTCGCGGCTGTTCCTCGAAACCCTCTACATCGACCCGGCCTCGCTGCCGGGCCTCGCCGGCAGCCGGGCCGAGCGCCTCCTGAAGGACGCGAGCCCTGAGATCGCGCGCCTGCGCGACGCCTCGCTCGTCGACCATGCGGGCGTCTGGCAGGTGCTGAGCCCGGTGCTCGAAGCCCTGTGGCAGGATTCGCCGGCCCGGGCCGGGCGGGACACCGAGTACCTCGCCTTCCGCGCCGCGGGCGGTGAGAACCTGGAGGCTCATGCCACCTTCGAGGCCCTGGCCGAGCACTTCTCCAAAGAAGGCGCCCACTGGCTCGGCGACTGGCCGGAAGCCTATCGCCGCAACAGCACGCCGGAGGTCAGGGCGTTCGCGGCTGAGCACCAGGAGCGGGTCGCCTATCACGCCTGGCTGCAATTCCTCGCCGACCGGCAGCTCGCCCGCGCGGCGGCGCAGGGCCTCGCCTCGGGCATGCGGCTCGGGCTCTACCGCGACCTCGCGGTCGGGGCCGATCGCGGCGGCTCGGAGATCTGGTCGCACCCGGAGCGCTTCGCCGCCGGGCTGTCGATCGGCGCGCCGCCGGACATCCTGGCCCCGAACGGCCAGGATTGGGGCCTGCCGCCCTTCGATCCCCTGGAGCTGGAGCGCGACGGCCTCGCGGCCTTCCGGGCCCTCGTCCAGGCCAATATGCGCCATGCCGGCGCGATCCGCATCGACCACGCCTTCCAGCTCGCGCGGCTGTTCCTGATCCCGGTCGGGCAGGGGGCGAAGGGCGGCGCCTACGTGGCGATGCCGTTCGAGGCGATGCTGGCGGTTCTGCGCCTCGAGAGCCACCGGGCGAAGTGCCTCGTCATCGCGGAAGACCTCGGCACCGCGCCGGCCGGCTTCTCCGACGCGCTAATGCAGGCCGGGATCCTGAGCTACCGCATCCTGTCCTTCGAGCGGGGGGAGGGCGGCACGTTCAAGCGTCCGGCCGAGTACCCGCGCGACGCGCTCTGCGCCATCACCACCCACGACCTGCCGACCTTCGTCGGCTGGTGGCGCGGTGTCGACACGGAGCTGCGCCAGTCCCTCGGCCTCTACGACGCCGAGCGGGCGGGCGCGGAGCGCGAGGAGCGGGTGCACGAGCGCCGGCGCCTCGCCGAGGCCCTGAACCAGGAGGGGCTGGTTCCGACGAACGAGGTGCCGGTCGAGCCGCCCTTCGAGGCCGCCGTGCGTTTCCTTGCCCGGGCGCCGTCGGTGCTGACGGCGGTGCAGTACGAGGACATCCTCGGCGAGGTGAGCCAGGCCAACATGCCGGGCGTCACCGAGGGCTACCCGAACTGGCGCCGCAAGCTCGACCGCGACCTCGACGCCATCGCGGCCCCCGGCGGGCCGCTCGCCAAGCTCGCCTCGTCGCTCGCCGCGGAAGAGCGCGGGCCGCGCTCGGGCGCCGCGCGGCTCTCCTCGCCGCCGCCGCGGGCGACCTACCGGCTGCAATTTCACAAGGACTTCACCTTCGACCACGCGGCGAAGATCGTCCCCTATCTCGCCAAGCTCGGCATCAGCCACGTCTATGCCTCGCCGATCCACAAGGCGCGGCCGGGCTCGATGCACGGCTACGACATCGTCGACCACCGCGAGATCAACCCGGAGCTCGGCGGCGAGGAGGCGTTCGTCCGCTTCAGCGACACCTTGAAGGCGCATGGCCTCAAGTTCCTGCTCGACATCGTGCCCAACCACATGGGGGTCGGCGGCGCCGACAACCCGTGGTGGCTCTCGGTGCTCGAATGGGGCGCGCTGTCGCCGGCGGCGGATGCCTTCGACATCGACTGGGGCCGGCTGGGCGCCCGCAACAAGCTCGTCGTGCCCTTCCTGGGCGACCGCTACGGCGAGGCCCTGGAGAAGGGCGACCTGAAGCTCGCCTTCGACCCGGAGGAGGGCGGCTTCAGCGTCTGGCACTTCGAGCACCGCTTCCCGGTCAACCCGCTGAGCTACCCGATCGTCCTCGACCGGGCGCTCGCCGCCCTGCCCGAGGTCGGCGACGAGGCCTCGGCCGAGGTGCTGTCGATCTCCGAGCGCCTGCGCCGGATGGGCGACGAGACCCACCACGACCGCCTCGCCGCCTTCCCGGAGGAGGCGGAGGGGCTGAAGCGGCGCCTCGCCCACGCGGTCGCGGCCTCGTCCGACCTGAAGGCGGCGATCGACCGGGCCGTGACCCTGGTCAACGGCTTCAAGGGCCATCCCGACAGCTTCGGGGCGCTGCACCGCATCCTGGAGGCGCAGGCGTATCGCCTCGCCCATTGGCGGGTCGCGGCGAGCGACATCAACTACCGCCGCTTCTTCGACGTGAACTCGCTCGCCGGCCTCAAGGTCGAGGACAGACGGGTGTTCGAGGGCGCCCACGCGATGCTCTTCCGCCAGATCCGCGAGGGGCGGATCGACGGCTTGCGCATCGACCACATCGACGGCCTCGCCGATCCGGCCGGCTACGCGAGGGCGCTCCAGGCCGCCCTCGGCCCCGGCTTCTACATCGTGGTGGAAAAAATCCTGGAGCCCGGCGAGCGCTTACGACCCTGGCCGATCGCCGGCACCACCGGCTACGACGTGCTCAACCAGATCGACGGGCTGTTCGTCGACCAGGGCCAGCGCGAGGCGGTGGCCAAGCTCTATGCCGGGGCGACCGGCATGGACGAGCCCTATCCGTGGCTCCTGCGCAATGTGAAGGGCGAGATCCTGGAGACCAGCTTCGCCAGCGAGCTGGAAGTCCTGACCTCCGACCTGAAGCAGGTGGCGGATGCCGACCGGCGCACCCGCGATTTCTCGGTCAATGCGCTCCGCCAGGCCCTGTCGGAGATCATCGCGCGCTTCCCGGTCTATCGCAGCTACTTGTCCCAGGAGCTGGACGAGAACGAGATCGAGCCGGAAGACCTGAAGCTCATCGGCGACACGGTGCGCAAGGCCAAGCGCCGCTCCAGCCTGCCCGACCGCTCGGTGCACGACTTCGCGCAAGCCGTGCTGCTCGGGCGGATCGACACCGAGGGGCCGGGCCGGCCCGACCCGGACGTGGTGCGCCGCTTCCGCCGCCGGTTCCAGCAGCTCACCGGCCCGGTGATGGCCAAGAGCCTGGAGGACACGCTGTTCTACCGCTTCGTCGAGCTTCTGGCGCTCAACGAGGTCGGGGGCGATCCGGGCGAGTACGGGCTGACGGCCGAGCATTTCCACGCGCTCCAGGCCGCCCGCGCCCGCGACTGGCCGAACGCGATGATCACCACGGCCACCCATGACACCAAGCGCGGCGAGGATGCCCGCACCCGGCTGCTGGCGCTCTCGGAGATCCCGCGGGAATGGGCACAAGCCTGGGACGTGTGGGGCCGGCTGGCGGCGCCCCACCTCGCGCAAGTCGAGGGCGAGGCGGCGCCGGACGCCAACGACCAGTGGATGTTCCTCCAGGCCATCTTCGGCGCCTGGCCACTTGAGCTGCTGAAAGCCGAGCCCGACCCGAAGGACGTCGCGGAGTTCCGCAAGCGGCTCGGCGCCTATGCCGAGAAGGCGATGCGCGAGGGCAAGCGCCGGTCGAGCTGGGTCAATGTCGACGAGGCCTACGAGGGCGGGGTCGCCAGGCTGTTCGACGCCCTGGTGGCGCCGGGATCGGAATTCCTCGAGGAATTCCGGCCCTTCGCTGAGCGGCTGGCGCGGATCGGCATGATGACGGGCCTCGCCCGCTCGGCGCTCAAATGCACCCTGCCGGGCCTGCCCGACATCTACCAGGGCACGGAGTTCTGGGATTTCTCCTTCGTCGATCCCGACAACCGCCGCCCGGTCGACTATGCCGAGCGCGAGGCGGCGCTCGGGCAGGACGCGGCGCTCGAAGGCCTGCTCGCCTCGTGGCCGGACGGGCGGATCAAGCAGGCGGTCCTGGCGCGCCTGTTGGCCGACCGCGCCGCTTATCCAGGCTTCTACGCCGAGGCCGATTATGCCCCGGTCGCGGCGGAAGGCGAGGGGGCGGAGCGCATCGTCGCCTTCCTGCGCCAGGATGCGACAGCGGGCTCCGAGGCCGGCGACCTCCTGGTGGTGGTGCCCCGCCGGGTCGCCGCCGCGGACGGGCCGCACCTCGCCGGCGCCTTCGCCGGGACGAGCCTGCCGGTGCCGGAGGGCAGCGTCTGGCGCGACCTGGTGACGGGCGACGAGGTCCGCGCCGAGGGCGGGCGCCTCCCCGTCGAGCGACTCTTCGCACGCCTCCCCCTGGCGGTTCTGCGTCTCTCCGCCAGTTGAGACCCCGGTGCGGGGCTCTCGGGCCCCGCACCCAAGACACGCCCCCGTGACACGATCGAGAATGAGCAGGCAGGATCGGGCCGATGAACGTACCCCGCACCAGCACCAAGCCGGCGAAGCGCACCCGCGAGGTGACGCCGCTGCCGGCGACCCTGGCGCCGCTGGCGGCCGGACCGCGAATCTACAACCTGTTCCCCCTCCTGGTCGGCCGGGTCTCGGCCTGGACCGCCGAACTGCCCCGCATCGCGGAGCTCGGCTTCGACTGGGTCTACCTCAATCCGTTCCACCAGACCGGCGGCTCGCGCTCGCTCTACGCCGTCGCCGACCCTGACCGGCTCGACGAGCGCCTGCGCGACCTCGATGGCACCCCGGACGACGAGCAGATCCGCCGCTTCTGCGAGGCCGCCGCCGGCCACGGCCTGAAGATCATGACCGACCTGGTGGTGAACCACGCCGCCAATGACGGGAAGCTCGCCCACGAGCGGCCGGACCTGTTCGTGCGCGACGAATCCGGTGCGCCGGTGAGCCCGCACGCGGTCGATCCCGACGATCCCAGCAAGATCACGGTCTGGGGCGACCTCGCCGAGTTCGACTACGTCGAGGCGGGCCCGCGCACGGCGCTGACGGAATTGTGGAACGGCTACATCGCCAGGCTCCAGTCCCTGGGCGTCGCGGGCTTCCGCTGCGACGCCGCCTACAAGGTGCCGCCGGACGTGTGGCGCAGCCTGATCGGCGGCGCCAAGGACCGCGACCACGCCGCGCTCTTCGCGGCCGAGACCTTGGGCTGCACCTTCGAGGAGGCCCGCGCCACCGCAGAGGCCGGCTTCGACTACCTGTTCAACTCCTTCGCCTGGTGGGACCTGAAGGCGCCCTGGGCGCTGGAGCAGTACGAGCGCCTGCGCATCCTGGCGCCCTCGATCGCCTTCCCCGAGAACCACGACATGCCGCGCCTCGCGGCCTCGCTGGAAGGCGGGCGCGAGGCGGTGGCGGCGGAACTCAAGTGCCGCTACGCCCTCGCCGCCTTCTTCTCCGCCGGCGTGCTGATGCCGATCGGCTACGAGTGGGGCTACGCCAAGCCGCTCCACGTGGTGGAAACCACCCCGGAGAGCCGCGAGCACCACACCGGCATCGACATCTCGGGCTTCATCGCGGCGATCAACCGCCTGCGCGCCGACCTGCCGGCGGCCAATGTCGAGGGCGCGCAGTGGCGCGTCTCGGCCCCGGACGCCTCGTACGTCGCGCTGATCCGGATCGATACCGGCCATCCCGGCTCGGCCGAGAACGCCGTGATCGTGCTGCACAACCCGACCGATAAACCGGTCGCGGTCGATCCGGCGCCGCTGATCGCCGGCTCCGGCGGCGAGTTCGGGCCGTTCCAGGACCTGACGCCCGAGGCCGCGCCGCTGGTCTTCCGCGCCGACCAGTCGATCGGCCTGGAGCCACGCGCCGTGCGCATCCTCGCCGCCCGCCGCATCGGCGCGGTGCGCCGGCCGCGCCGCACGACCCCGAGCGGGGAGGGGCGGGTCATCATCGAGGCGGTGTCGCCTGAGATCGACGGCGGCCGCTCGGCGATCAAGCGCGTCGTCGGCGATCAGGTCCATGTCGAGGCCGACATCTTCACCGACGGGCACGACGTCATCAACGCCGCGGTCCTGTCGCGGCTCGCCGGCGAGACCGAGTGGCGCCGCGACCCGATGCTGTTCGTCGACAACGACCGCTGGCACGGGCATTTCCCGCTCACCCGCAACGCCCGCTACGAGTACACGGTCGAGGCGTGGCGCGACGACTTCTCGTCCTGGCTGCGCGGCCTGGAGAAGAAGCGCAATGCCGGCATCGACGTGCGGCTCGAGACGCAGGAAGGCGTCGGCCTCGTCAAGAAGGCGGCCTCCCTCGCCGAGGGCAGCGACGCCACCGCGCTGAGCGCCCT
Source organism: Pseudomonadota bacterium (assembly GCA_023386115.1). Lineage (GTDB taxonomy): Bacteria > Pseudomonadota > Alphaproteobacteria > Rhizobiales > Beijerinckiaceae > Methylobacterium. The sequence continues at coordinate 9,035 of JAEWKL010000626.1, read as the reverse complement.
GGTGGCGGCGCTGGAGGCCGACGAGCCCGGATCGGCGGCGCAGCTCCACCGCCTGCTGGAGCAGACGGCGCTGATCCACCGCAACTCGGAGCGCGTGAACCTCTCGCGCTACCCGGTCGTGCTGGAGGTCTTCGCCGACCGATTGGCGGCCCGGTTCTCGGCCTGGTACGAGATCTTTCCGCGCTCGCAATCCGGCGACCCGAACCGCCACGGCACCTTCGACGACGTGATCGCCCGCTTACCGGAAATCCGCGAGCTCGGCTTCGACGTGCTCTACTTCACGCCGATCCACCCGATCGGCCGCACCAACCGCAAGGGCAAGAACAACTCCCTGAAGGCGAAGGACGGCGATGTCGGCTCGGTCTACGCCGTCGGCGCCGAGGAGGGCGGCCACGAGGCGGTGCATCCGGAGCTCGGCACCCTCGACGACTTCCGGCGCCTGGTGGCGGCCAGCCACGCCCACGGCATGGAGGTGGCGCTGGACTTCGCGATCCAGTGCTCGCCGGACCATCCCTGGATCAAGCAGCATCCGGAATGGTTCGACTGGCGCCCCGACGGGACGATCAAGTTCGCCGAGAACCCGCCGAAGAAGTACGAGGACATCGTCAACGTCGACTTCTACCGCGAGGGCGCCTTCCCGTCGCTGTGGGTCGAACTGCGCGACATCATCGTCGGCTGGGTCGAGCTGGGGGTGAAGATCTTCCGGGTCGACAACCCGCACACCAAGCCGATCCCGTTCTGGGACTGGATGATCCGCGACATCAACGACCGCTACCCGGACGTGCTGTTCCTCGCCGAGGCCTTCACCCGGCCGAAGATGATGAAGAAGCTCGCCAAGGCCGGCTTCCAGCAGAGCTACACCTACTTCACCTGGCGCAACACCAAGGAGGAGCTGGCGGCCTATGCGACGGAGCTCGCTGGCGAGATGGGCGAGTATTACCGTCCGAACTTCTTCGCCAACACGCCGGACATCAACCCGGTCTTTCTCCAGACCAGCGGAAGGCCGGGCTTCATCATCCGGGGCACGCTCGCGGCCACGTTGTCCAGCGTCTACGGCATCTATAACGGCTTCGAATTGTGCGACGCCGCACCGGTGCCCGGCAAGGAGGAGTATCTCGACTCCGAGAAGTACGAGCTGAAGGCCTGGGACTATTACCGGCCCGGCAACATCCGCGACCACATCATCGCGCTGAACCGCATCCGGCGCGAGAACCCGGCCTTGTGGGACTTCCGCAACGTCAGCTTCACCCCGGCCTGGAACGACCAGATCCTGGCCTACCTGCGGATGACACCGTCGGGCGACAACGCGGTGTTCTGCATGGTCAATCTCGACCCGCGCAGCCGCCAGGAATGCACCTACGAGGTGCCGCTCTGGCAGTTCGGGCTGCCCGACGACGGCGCGGTCGAGGTCGAGGACCTGTTGCAGGGCTACACGTTCGAGCTGCGCGGCAAGACCCACCGCATCGCCCTCGACCCGGCCGAGCGCTCGGTGGTGATCTGGCGCCTTCGCCGCCCCGACCGCCTTGCGGCGACCGGCGGCGCGTGGCAGCACGGGGGCGCCTAGTTTCGTTCGTCCGGTGCGGGTCACCGCCCGCATCGGACATCTCGGCCCCCGAACTCTCCCCGGCGCCCCGCGTTGAGCCCAAGCACCTTGAGCCCAAGCCCCGCGAAAGCCGCCCGCCCGGCGCCACGACCCGATCGAATGAGGCTTTGACGCGATGATCGATCGCAGCGATCCGCAATGGTACCGTGACGCCATCATCTATCAGGTGCACGTCAAGTCCTTCTTCGACGCGAACAACGACGGCATCGGCGATTTCGACGGCCTGACCGCGAAGCTGGACTACATCCGGGACCTCGGCGTCACGGCGATCTGGGTGATGCCGTTCTATCCGTCGCCGTTGCGCGACGACGGCTACGACATCGCGGATTACCGCGACATCAATGCCTCTTACGGCACGATGGACCAGTTCCGCACCTTCGTGGACGAGGCCCATGCCCGGGGCTTGCGCGTCATCACCGAGCTCGTCATCAACCACACCTCGGACCAGCATCCCTGGTTCCAGCAGGCCCGCAACGCCCCGAAGGATTCGGAGTGGCGCGACTTCTACGTCTGGTCGGACACCGACGAGAAGTACACCGACACCCGCATCATCTTCCTCGACACCGAGGCCTCGAACTGGACCTGGGACCCGGTCGCCAAGGCCTATTACTGGCACCGCTTCTACTCGCACCAGCCCGACCTGAACTTCGACAACCCGAAGGTTCTGGACGCGGTGATCGAGGTGATGCGCTACTGGCTCGACATGGGGGTGGATGGGTTGCGCCTCGACGCGATCCCCTACCTGATCGAGCGCGACGGCACCAACTGCGAGAACCTGCCCGAGACCCACACGGTCATCAAGAAGATCCGCGCCGCTCTCGACGAGTCCTACCCCGACCGGATGCTGCTCGCCGAGGCCAACCAGTGGCCGGAGGAGACCGCACAGTATTTCGGCGAGGGCGATGAATGCCACATGGCGTTCCACTTCCCGCTGATGCCGCGGATGTACATGGCGATCGCGCAGGAGGACCGGCACCCGATCACCGACATCATGCGGCAGACGCCGGAGATCCCGGAGGGCTGCCAATGGGCGATCTTCCTGCGCAACCATGACGAGCTGACGCTCGAGATGGTGACCGACAAGGAGCGCGACTACCTCTGGAGCTTCTACGCCGCCGACCGGCGCGCCCGCATCAATCTCGGCATCCGCCGCCGCCTCGCGCCCCTGCTCGAGAACGACCGGCGCAAGATCGAGCTGATGAAGTTCCTGGTCCTCTCGATGCCCGGCACCCCGGTGCTGTACTACGGCGACGAGATCGGCATGGGCGACAACATCTATCTCGGCGACCGCGACGGCGTGCGCACGCCGATGCAATGGTCGCCGGCCCGCAATGGCGGCTTCTCCCGCTCCGACCCGGCCCGCCTGTTCCTGCCGACGATCCAGGACCCGATCTACGGCTTCGACGCGGTCAACGTCGAGGCGCAGGCGCGTGCCCAGACCAGCCTGCTCAACTGGACCCGGCGGATGATCGCGATCCGCAACAACCACGTCTCGCTCGGGCGCGGGGGCCTACGCTTCCTCTACCCGGACAACCGCAAGGTCCTGGCCTGGATCCGCGAGCACGACAATGAGCGGGTGCTCTGCGTCGCCAACCTGTCGCGGGCGCCGCAGGCGGTGCAGCTCGACCTCTCCGACCTGCGCACGGCGGTGCCGGTGGAACTCACCGGCGGCACCTCGTTCCCGCCGATCGGCGACCTGCCGTACCTTCTGACCATGCCGGCCTACGGCTTCTACTGGTTCTCGCTCTCGACCGCGAATGCCGGCACGATGGGCCCGAGCCCCGAGGCGCCGGAGCTGTTCACGCTGGTGCTGACCGGCGGCGTCGAGACCCTGATGCGGGGCCGCGAGCGCCAGGCCTTCGAGCGCACCGTGGCGCCGCGCTTCATCGGATCGCGGCGCTGGTTCGGCGCCAAGGGCACCCGCATCCGCGGGGTCGAGGTCACCGACAGCGCGATCCTGCCGAGCTTGAGCGGCACCGGCGGCTTCCTCCTGCCGCGCATCGCGGTCTCGCTGGCCAACGGCGAGACCCAGGACTACTTCGTGCCGCTCGCGGTCGACGAGGGCCGCGAGGACGAGTCGCTGATGGACCACGCGGTCGCCCGGGTGCGCCGGGGCCCGAGGATGGGTCTCCTCTACGGCGCCGCCTCCTCGGTCGACTTCGCCCTCGCGATGGTCGACGCGATCCGCAACAATCGCGAGATCGCCTCGGAGAAGGGCCGCATCCGCTTCCAGGCGACCTCGCTGTTCGATCCCGAGCTGGAGCTCGACCCGGCCGATATCCGCCGGCTCTCGGCGGAGCAGAGCAACACCTCGATCGCCTTCGGCTCGCGGTTGATGCTCAAGCTGCTGCGCCGGCTCCAGCCAGGCAGCCATCCGGAGGTCGAGGTCGGCCGCTTCCTCACCGAGGAGGCCGGGTTCAAGAACACCCCGGCGCTGCTCGGCGTGGTCGAGCATGTCGGACCCGACGGCACCGCGACGGCGCTCGGCCTGCTTCAGGCTTTCGTGCGCAACCAGGGCGACGCCTGGACCCTGATGCTCGAATACCTGCGGCGCGACCTCGACACGATCGTGCTGGTGCCCGAGAGCGACGCGCACTCGCCGGAGGAGACATTCGCCACGCATCTGCGCTGGGCGGGGCTGCTCGGCCAGCGCACGGCCGAGATGCACAAGGCCCTCGCCACTGAGACCGACGACCCGGCCTTCGCGGCCGAGCCGTTCACGGGCGAGGATCTGTCGGCGCTCGCCGCCGACACGCGGCGCCAGGCGGAGAAGGCCCTGCGGGCCTGCGCCTCGCTCGGCTTCACGGCGCCCGAGAGCGCCCAGGACGCGGCCGCCGCGATCGTCGCCGCCAAGGCGGAGATCGAGGCGCTGATCGCCTCCCTGAGCCAGGGCACTCCGCACGGTGCCCACCGCACCCGCATCCACGGCGACTACCATCTCGGCCAGGTGCTGGCCTCGCAGGACGACCTCATCATCGTCGACTTCGAGGGCGAGCCGTCGCGGCCGGTGGACGAGCGCCGGGCGAAGTCGACGCCGCTGCGCGACGTCGCCGGCATCCTGCGCTCGTTCGCCTATGGCGGCGAGACCGTGACCCGCGAGGTCGCCTCGCGCTTCGCCGAGGCCGGCGAGCGGGCGAAGACCGCCGTCGCCGCCTGGCGGGCGATGGTGAGCGGGGCCTTCCTGGAGGCCTATGCCGCCACCGTGCAGGGCAGCCGCGCCGCGGTGACCAACGAGGGCACCCACGACCGCCTGCTGCGGCTCTGCCTGCTGCAGAAGGCGCTCTACGAGATCGATTACGAGGCCAACAACCGCCCGGACTGGATCGAGATTCCGGCCCGCGGCGTGCTGGCCATCCTGGCCGACCAGAAAGGGGCGTGACCCATGGACGACGAGACCAGCGCCCGGAAGCCGGCCGCTCGCCGGCGCCTGACCGACCGCAGCCTTGAGATGAGCGTGACCGAGAGCGTGAAGACCGAGAAGCCCGGCAAGGGCGCCAAGGTGAAGGCGAGCCTCGTGGCGCCCGTGACCGTGAAGGCGAAGGCCGGCAAGGACAGGGACGGCAAGAAGGGCAAGGGAGCCGCCGACGGAAAGGCGCAGAAGCGCGCCATCAAGCACGTCTCGCTGCGTGTCGCCGCGATGCAAGCGGCGGCCTCGCCGCGAGTCTCCGGGCCGGCGCCGACGCGGCCGGCGCGTCCGCCGGTGCCGGGCCGGGCCTACGCGGTCCATCCCGACGCCGTCGAGGCGATCATGCGCGCCGAGCACGGCGACCCCTTCGGGGTGCTGGGGGCGCCCGAGACGGCCGAGGGCCAGTGGGAGGTCCGCGCCGTGCTGCCGGAAGCCCGCGCCGCCACGGTGGTGATCGGCGACACCCGCGTGCCGATGGAGCGGCGCCATCCGGCCGGCTTCTTCGTCGGGAGCTTCGCCCATCCGCAGCGGCCCGATTACCGCATCGCGGTCGAGGGCTGGGACAACACCGAGCGCACGCGGCGCGACCCCTACGAGTACGGCGCCACCCTGACGCAAGCGGAGATCGGCCTCCTGCGCGACGTCGGCAACGACGCGGTGCACCGGGTGCTCGGCGCGCAGGCGATCGAGATCGGCGGCACGCCGGGCTTCCGCTTCGCGGTCTGGGCGCCGAATGCCCGCCGGGTCTCGGTGGTCGGCGACTTCAACGATTGGGACGGCCGGCGCCACCCGATGCGGCTTTGGCAGGATGGCGGCGTCTGGGAGCTGTTCATCCCCGAATTGAAGAAGGGCGGCCACTACAAGTTCGAGATCCGCGGCCCCGACGGCGCCCTCCTGCCGCTCAAGGCCGATCCGGTCGCCTTCGCGGCGCAGCAGCCGCCCGAGACCGCCTCGCGCCTCGAAGGCCTGCCGGCACCGGTCTGGCGCGACCAGGCCTGGATGCAGAGCCGCAACGCCCTCGACCACCGCCACGGCCCGATCTCGATCTACGAGGTCCATCTCGGCTCGTGGGCGCGGGTGCCGGAGGAGGGCAACCGCTACCTCACCTACCGCGAGCTCGCCGCGCGCCTGATCCCCTACGCCAAGGAGATGGGCTTCACCCATATCGAACTCCTGCCGATCACCGAGCACCCGTTCGACGGGTCCTGGGGCTACCAGCCGGTCTCGCTCTACGCGCCGACCAGCCGCTTCGGCTCGCCGGAGGATTTTTCCGAGTTCGTCAACGCCGCCCACGAGGCCGGCATCGGCATCCTGCTCGACTGGGTGCCGGGCCACTTCCCCCTCGACGCCCACGGCCTCGGCCAGTTCGACGGCACCCATCTCTACGAGCACGCCGACCCGCGCCAGGGCTTCCACCAGGACTGGGGCACCTACATCTACAATTTCGGGCGCACCGAGGTCTCGGCGTTCCTCGCCTCGAACGCCCGGTTCTGGCTCGAGCACTACCACCTCGACGGCCTCCGCGTCGATGCGGTGGCGTCGATGCTCTATCTCGACTACTCGCGCCGGGCGGGTGAGTGGATCCCGAACCAGTATGGCGGCAACGAGAACCTCGACGCGATCAACTTCCTGCGCAAGACCAACGAGGCGACCTACAGCCACGCCCCCGGCACGATGACGGTGGCGGAGGAATCGACCTCCTGGCCGGGCGTCTCGCACCCGACCTATACCGGCGGCCTCGGCTTCGGCTTCAAGTGGAACATGGGGTGGATGCACGACACCCTGCGCTTCATCTCGAAAGAGCCGGTGCATCGCCGCTACCATCACCACGACCTGACCTTCGGTCTGCTCTACGCCTTCTCCGAGAACTTCATCCTGCCGCTGTCCCATGACGAGGTGGTGCACGGGAAGGGCTCGCTGCTCGGCAAGATGCCGGGCGACCGCTGGCAGAAATTCGCCAATCTTCGCGCCTATTTCGGCTTCATGTGGGGCCATCCCGGCAAGAAGCTGCTGTTCATGGGCGGCGAGTTCGGCCAGGAGAAGGAGTGGAACCACAACCAGAGCCTCGACTGGCACCTGCTGGAGGATCCCTTCCACGCCGGCCTCAAGGCGCTGGTGCGCGACCTCAACCATCTCTACGCCGCGACGCCGGCCCTCTACGCCCGTGACACCGAGGCCGCCGGCTTCCAGTGGCTGGTCTCGGACGATGCCGAGAACAACGTCATCGCCTGGGCCCGCAAGGGCCGCGCGCCGGGCGAGATCGCGATCGTGGTCTCGAACTTCACGCCGGTGGTGCGGCACGGCTACCGCATCGGCGTGCCGATGGCCGGCCATTACCGCGAGGCGTTCAACTCGGATGCGGAGCAGTACGGCGGCAGCAATGTCGGCAATTACGGCGGGGTCGACGCGGTGGCGGAGGCCTCGCACGGCCAGGACCATTCGCTGACCCTGTCGCTGCCGCCGCTCGCGACGCTGATCCTGGTGCGGCAGGGCTGACGCTCGACCGGGGTGCGGAGCCGGATTATCCGCGCCCCGGCTTGCCACGATGTGGCACGACAGGGCCCGGTGGGTTGGTCATTCCAACGCGCCGGACCCCATTCCGGGCCCGGAATGGGCGCGGCTTGCGAGGGGTGATCCGCCGACAGGAATGACCGCGGGCAACCGTCCGCGCCGTGCCGGCTTGCGCCGGGGCGCGGCTCTTGCGAAGCCTTGGGCCTCGAATCCCTTCGCTTGAGGCCCCGCATGTCCGTCCCGCCCCTGCCCGACACGATGCCGCCGGTGAGCCGCGAGGCGGCCGGGGTGCTGCCGAGCGGCATCGGCGAGCTCGTGGCCTACGGTGTCGAGCGGCCCGGCCTGATCCCGCTCTGGGTCGGGGAGGGCGATCGCCCGACGCCGGCCTTCATCGGCGAGGCGGCGCAGCGGGCCCTTCGCGATGGTGCCACCTTCTACACGAGGATGCTCGGCATCCCGCCCCTGCGCGAGGCCCTGGCGGAGTACGTCTCGCGGCTCTACGGCGATCCCGTCGGGCCGGGCCGGTTCTTCGTGACGGTCGGGGGCATGCACGCCTTCCACACCGCGATCCGCATCGCCGCCGAGCCCGGCGACGAGATCGTGCTGCCGACCCCGACCTGGTCGAACTTCTTCGGCGCGGTCGCGATGCAGGGCGCGCGGCCCGTGCCCGTGCCGATGCAGTTCGAGGTCGGGGCAGGCTGGAGCCTCGACATCGCCCGGATCGCGGCGGCGATCACCCCGCGCACCCGCGCCATCGTGCTGAACACCCCGGCGAACCCCACCGGCTGGGTCGCGACCAAGGGAGACCTCGAGGCAGTGCTGGCGATCGCAAGGCGGCACCGCCTGTGGATCGTCGCCGACGAGATCTACGGCCGGTTCTGCTTCGATCCGGCATATGAGGGTTCAGGCCGGGCGCCGTCGATCCGCGACGTGTGGCAGCCCGAGGACCGCGATCGGGTGCTGTTCGTCCAGACCTTCTCCAAGAACTGGGCGATGACCGGCTGGCGGGTCGGCTGGTTGGAGGGGCCTGAATCGATCGGGCGGATCGTCGACGGGCTCGTCCTCTACGGCACGTCGGGCGTCGCCACCTTCCTCCAGCACGCCGCCGTCACGGCGATCCGGGAGGGCGAGGCGCTGGTGGCCGAGCAGGTCGCGCAGGCCCGCGCCGGCCGCGAGATCGTCTGCGGGGCCTTGCGCGCCGTGCCCGGCGTCGAGCTGCCGGCGCCCCCCGGCGCCTTCTACGCCTTCCCGCATGTGCCGGGCGAGCCGGACGACGTCCGCCTCGCCAAGCGCCTCGTCGACGAGGCGAATGTCGGCCTCGCCCCCGGCTCGGCCTTCGGGCCCGGTGGCGAGGGATTCCTGCGGCTGTGCTTCGCGCGGTCGGCGGCGGACCTTGACCAGGCGATGCGCCGGATGGTGCCGGTGCTGAGCGAACTCTAGGCGCATCCCCTGACACCTCTCCGCGGGGGGCCCGGGGGGCGCGGGGGGGGGGCGCCCGGGGGGCGGGGGGGGGGG
>JAEWKL010000596.1 GCA_023386115.1 Pseudomonadota bacterium | reverse complement strand
CTCCTGGCGCTGGCTGGCGATGCGCCCGCGCTTCCCCGCTGCCTCGCCTGGGGCGGGCCCGCCGCGCTCATGGTCGCGGCCGCTTCGCTCGGGCCTTCGGGCGTGGCGAGCCCGCGTCTGCGCCCGGCGGTGATGCTGGGAGACGCCTCCTATGCCCTCTATCTCGCTCATCCCTTCGTCGTACGAGGCGCGCGCCTGGTCGCCGAGGCGACCGGCCTCGCGGCGCCGGTCGGCCCCGGGCCGCTGGCGATCCTGATGCTGATCCTCGCAGGTCTCGCCGCGCTCTTGCTGCACCGCATCGTCGAGCGACCGCTCACCCGTGCCGCGCGGGCGCTGCTCGCGCCGGGGCACAAGCCGGATCCCGTTGCGAATAAGGTCTGACAAGCCCGGATCTCGCCGTTACGGGCCCGGGCGAACCCGTTGACACTCCATCGGCGACATGCTGTTTCGCTATGCGATACGCGCATAAGCGCGAGTGAGGAAACGCAGGGGTGACGCGCCGACATGGCCCAACCGACCGCCCACGTTGAGGAGCGGCCCCGAGCCGGTAGCAAGGGTCAGGATATCGTCCTGTCCACCGAGGGGCTGACCAAGGAGTTCAAGGGCTTTCGCGCCGTGAACGGCGTGACGCTCGAGGTCACGCGCGGCACCATCCACGCGCTGATCGGCCCGAACGGCGCCGGCAAGACCACCTGCTTCAACCTGCTGACGAAGTTCCTGACGCCGTCGGCGGGCTCGATCCGCTACAACGGCCGCGACATCACCGGCATGAAGCCGGCGGACGTGGCGCGGCTCGGCCTGGTGCGCTCGTTCCAGATCTCGGCGGTCTTCCCGCACCTGACCGTCAAGGAGAACGTCCGCATCGCGCTGCAGCGGCGCAAGCGCGGCGACTCGTTCGACTTCTGGCGTTCCGAGACGGTGCTGCGGGCCCTCAACCAGGAGGCCTTGCAGCTGGTCGAGGCGGTGGGCCTGTCGGACTTCGCCGACATTCCGGCGGTGGAGCTCTCCTACGGCCGCAAGCGGGCGCTCGAGATCGCCACCACCCTGGCGCTGGAGCCCGAGATGCTGCTCCTCGACGAGCCGATGGCCGGCATGGGTCACGAGGACGTCGACCGGACCGCGGCCCTGATCCGCCGCGTCTCGGCGAACCGCACCATCCTGATGGTCGAGCACAACCTGTCGGTCGTCGCCTCGCTCTCCGACCGCATCACCGTGCTGGCGCGCGGCCAGGTGCTGGCGGAGGGCGACTACGCCACCGTGTCGAAGGATCCCCGCGTGATTGAGGCCTATATCGGAGCCGGTCATGGCTGAGGCGGTGATGACGAAGCCGGTCCCGGCGGCGGCGAGCGGCGCCGCCCCGCTCCTCGCGGTGCAGGGGCTCGAGGGCTGGTACGGCGAGAGCCACGTGCTGCACGGCATCACCTTCGACGTGAAGCCCGGCGAGGTGGTGACCCTGCTCGGCCGCAACGGCGCCGGCAAGACCACGACCTTGCGCGCCATCATCGGCATCCTGGGCAAGCGCAAGGGCTCGATCCGCTACGACGGCACCGAGACCATCGGCATGGCCTCGCGCAACATCGCCAAGCTCGGCCTCGGCTACGTGCCGGAGGAGCGCGGCATCTTCTCGAGCCTGTCGGTCTACGAGAACCTGATGCTGCCGCCGCGGGTGAAGCCCGGCGGGATGACGGTCGAGCAGATCTACACCCTGTTCCCGAACCTCAAGGAGCGCGCGGGCAGCCAGGGCACCAAGCTGTCGGGCGGCGAGCAGCAGATGCTCGCCATCGGCCGCATCCTGCGCACCGGCGCCAAGCTGATCCTGCTCGACGAGCCGACCGAGGGCCTCGCTCCGGTCATCGTGCAGCAGATCGGCCGCACGCTCGCCCGGCTGAAGACCGAGGGCTACACGATCGTCCTGGTGGAGCAGAATTTCCGCTTCGCCCAGACCGTGGCCGACCGGCACTTCGTGGTCGAGCAGGGCCGGGTGATCGACATGATCCCGAACAGCGAACTCGACGCCAACATCGACAAGCTGCACACCTATCTCGGCGTGTGATGCGGGTGCGGGTCCTCCTCACGGCCCTGTTGGCGGGCCTCGCCTCGAGCGTGGCAGCATTGGCCGAGGTGCCGGCGAAGGTCCCGCCGGTGAAGATCGGCGTGCTGAACGACCGCTCGGGCGTCTATGCCGACATCTCGGGCGAGGGCTCGGTCGTCGCCGCCCGCATGGCGGTGGAGGATTTCCGTCCGCTGGGCCAGGGTCTCACTGTCGAGATCGTGGCCGGCGACCACCAGAACAAGCCCGCCGTCGGCGCGGCGCTCGCCAAGGTCTGGTACGACCGGGAGGGGGTGGATGCGATCTTCGACGTCCCGACCTCCTCGGTGGCGCTCGCCGTCCATCAGGTCACCCGCGAGAAGAACAAGGTCTTCGTCGATTCGGGTGCCGGCACCGCCGACCTCACCGGGCCGGACTGCTCGCCCAACACCGTGCACTGGACCTTCGACACGGTGGCGCTGGCGAACGGCACCGGCGGCGCCATGGTCAAGCGCGGCGGCGACACCTGGTTCTTCGTCACCGCCGACTACGCCTTCGGCGAGGCGGTGCAGCGCGACACCACGGCCCTGATCCTGCGCAACGGCGGCAAGGTGCTGGGCAGCGTCAAGACGCCGTTCCCGGCCTCGGACTTCGCGCCGTCCTTGCGCCAGGCGCAGGCATCGGGCGCCAAGGTGATCGGGCTGGCCAATGCCGGCGGCGACACGATCGGGGCGGTGCGCGAGGCGGCGCGGCTGAAGGTGACGGAGGGCGGCCAGGCGCTGGCCGGCCTGCTGATCTTCTCGTCCGACATCCACGCGCTCACCCCGAAGGTGGCGCAGGGGCTGGTGCTCACCGAGCCGTTCTACTGGGACCTCAACGACGCCACCCGCGCCTTCTCCGACCGCTTCGCCCGCCGCTTCGGTGGCCGCAAGCCCACCGCCGCCCAGGCCGGGGTCTATGCCGGCGTGCTCCACTACCTCAAGGCGGTGGCGGCCCTGCGCGCCGTCGATGACGGTCGCCGGGTGGTGGCGAAGATGAAGGAACTGCCGACCGACGACCCGCTCTTCGGCAAGGGCACGATCCGCGCCGACGGTCGCAAGATCCACGACATGTACCTGTTCGAGGTCAAGAAGCCGGCCGAATCGAAGGGCGAGTGGGACCTCTATCGGTTGCTGGCGACGATTCCCGGCAACGAGGCCTTCCGGCCCCTCGACCAGGGCGGCTGCCCGCTCGTCGTCAAGGCGGCGCAGGTGGAGGGGGCGAGGCCCTGAGCCGAGGGCTCGGGCGCCATGGTCGCCGGACGGGGCGGCAACCATGGTGCGGGAACGAACAGATCGGGCAGGACCGCAGGAGGCGGTTCCGTCCGAGGGGCCGGAAGGCCCCTGAAGCGAGAAGCGGGCGCGGCGCTCCACGAGCATCGCAAGCCCGCCCGGAGCCTAAGTCGAACGCCAAGTGGAATGCCAAGCCGAGCGCCGCCGCGTGCGGGCGGTGCCATCAGGGAGGATAATCGATGCTGAAACGGTTGTTGCTCGCCAGCGCGCTCTGTGCCGCCGCCTGCGGACAGGCGTGGGCGCAGACGCCGGTGAAGATCGGGGTGCTGAACGACCGCTCGGGCGTCTATGCCGACATCTCGGGCGAGGGCTCGGTCGCCGCCGCCCGCATGGCGGTGGAGGACTTCAAGGCCGCCGAGAAGGGCCTGAAGGTCGAGATCGTCGCCGCCGACCACCAGAACAAGCCGGATGTCGGGGCTTCGATCGCCCGGCAATGGTATGACCGCGACGGGGTGGACGCGATCTTCGACGTCCCGACCTCCTCGGTGGCGCTTGCCATCAACCAGGTCACGCGTGAGAAGAACAAGGCCTTCATCAATTCGGGCGCCGGCACCGCCGACCTCACCGGGCCGCAATGCTCGCCCAACACCGTGCACTGGACGTACGACACGGTGGCGCTCGGCAACGGCACCGGCGGCGCCATGGTCAAGCGCGGCGGCACCACCTGGTTCTTCCTCACCGCCGACTACGCCTTCGGCCAGGCCTTGCAGCGCGATACCACCGAGGTCGTGACCAAGAACGGCGGCAAGGTGATCGGCGCGGTCAAGACCCCGTTCCCGACCGCCGACTTCTCGTCGTTCCTGCTCCAGGCTCAAGGGTCCGGCGCCAAGGTGATCGGGCTGGCCAATGCCGGCGGCGACACCATCAACGCCATCAAGCAGGCGGCGGAGTTCGGCATCACCGAAGGCGGCCAGGCCATCGCCGGCCTGCTGATCTTCTCGTCCGACATCCACGCGCTCACCCCGAAGGTGGCGCAGGGGCTGGTGCTCACCGAGCCGTTCTACTGGGACCTCAACGACGGCACCCGGACCTTCTCCGACCGCTTCGCCAAGCTCGCAGGCGGCAAGAAGCCGACCGCGGTGCAGGCCGGCGTCTATTCCAGCGTGCTCCACTACCTCAAGGCGGTCGAGGCGCTGAAGTCGGCCTCCGACGGGGCTAAGGTCGTCGCCAAGATGAAGGAGATCCCGACCGAGGATCCGCTCTTCGGCAAGGGCACGATCCGCGCCGACGGCCGCAAGATCCACGACATGTACCTGTTCGAGGTCAAGAAGCCGGCCGAGTCGAAGGGCCCGTGGGACCTCTACAAGACGCTGGCGACGATCCCCGGCAACGAGGCGTTCCGCCCGCTCAACCAGGGCAACTGCCCGCTGGTGAACAAGAGCTGACGCCCGTTCCGACGCTCCTCCCGGCGGCGCCACGCGCCGCCGGCCCCATCCGACCCCGGCCCGGTCCCCACGCGAGTCGCCAGACCCCATGCCCACGATCCTCGGCGTCCCCATGCAGGCGCTCTTCGGCCAGCTTCTGCTCGGCCTCATCAACGGCTCGTTCTACGCCATCCTGTCGCTCGGGCTGGCGATCATCTTCGGGCTGTTGAACATCATCAACTTCACCCACGGCGCGCAGTACATGATGGGCGCCTTCGTCGCCTGGATGCTGCTGAACTATGCCGGCCTCGGCTACTGGTGGGCGCTGCTGCTGGCGCCGATCGTGGTCGGCATCTTCGGGGTGATCCTGGAGCGGCTCCTGATCTCGCGGCTCTACAAGCTCGATCACCTCTACGGCCTGCTCCTGACCTTCGGCCTGGCGCTGATCATCCAGGGCCTGTTCCGCAACGAGTACGGCGTGTCGGGCCTGCCCTACGCGATCCCGTCCGAGCTGTCGGGCGGTCAGCGCCTGCCCTTCATGTTCCTGCCGAACTACCGCGGCTGGGTCGTGGTCGCCTCGCTCGTCGTCTGCATCGCCACCTGGCTCGTGATCGAGAAGACCAAGCTCGGCGCGTATCTCAGGGCCGCCACCGAGAACCCGACCCTGGTTCAGGCCTTCGGGGTCAACGTGCCGCTGCTCCTCACGCTGACCTACGGCTTCGGCGTGGCGCTGGCCGCCTTCGCGGGCGTGCTCGCCGCCCCGGTCTACTCGGTGAACCCGAACATGGGCGCCGACATCATCATCGTGGTGTTCGCGGTCGTGGTGATCGGCGGCATGGGGTCGATCCTCGGCTCGATCGTCACCGGCTTCACCCTCGGGCTGATCGAGGGCCTGACCAAGGTGTTCTACCCGGAAGCCTCCTCGACCGTGATCTTCGTCATCATGGTGCTGGTGCTGCTGGTGAAGCCCGCCGGCCTGTTCGGCCGCACCGCCTGACCGCCTCGCCTGAAGGAACGCGCAAATGTCCTCCGCCGCGGCGTCCACCGACGCCACCCCGATCGCCACCGCCATGCCCGAGGGCCGGGACGCCAAGACGTTCCACCGCCTCGTCTTCGTCATCATCGCGGTCCTGCTCGCGGTGCTGCCCTTCGTCCTGTATCCCGTCTTCCTGATGAAGGTTTTGTGCTTCGCGCTGTTCGCGCTGGCCTTCAACCTGCTGCTCGGCTACGGCGGCCTCCTGTCCTTCGGCCACGCCGCCTATTTCGGCATGGCGAGCTACGTCACCGCCTACGCCGCCAAGGTCTGGGGCCTGACCCCGGAGCTCGCCATCATCGGCGGCACCCTGGTGGCGGCCCTGCTCGGCCTCGTCTTCGGCGCGCTCGCCATTCGCCGTCAGGGCATCTACTTCTCGATGATCACCCTGGCGCTGGCCCAGATGGTGTTCTTCTTCTCGCTCCAGGCGAAGTTCACCGGCGGCGAGGACGGCATCCAGGCGGTGCCGCGCGGCCACCTGTTCGGCGTCATCAGCCTCGCCGACGACCGGGTGCTCTACGCGCTCGTGGCGGTGATCTTCTTCATCGGGCTCCTGCTGATCTACCGCATCATCCACTCGCCGTTCGGCCAGGTGCTGAAGGCGATCCGCGACAACGAGCCCCGCGCCATCTCGCTCGGCTATCGCGCCAACCAGTACAAGCTCGCGGTCTTCGTGCTCTCGACCACGCTGGCGGGTCTCGCCGGCTCGACCAAGGCGATCGTGTTCCAGCTCGCCTCGCTCACCGACGTGCACTGGTCGATGTCGGGCGAGGTGGTGCTGATGACGCTGGTCGGCGGCATGGGCACGGTGTTCGGCCCGATCCTCGGCTCCTTCGTCATCATCGCGATGGAGAACTACCTGGCCCAGTTCGGTGCCTGGGTGACGATCATCCAGGGCTTCGTGTTCGTGATCTGCGTGCTGGTGTTCCGCGAGGGGATCCTGGGGCTCGTGGCGCGGACGTTGAAGCGGCCGCTCTGAGCTGGACCAAGGGGTGACACAGAAACGGCGCCGGACCTGCGGGGGCCGGCGCCGTTGTCGTAACGACTTTTCACTCTGGGTCATCGGCGGATTCTGACCCCCTCCGCGTCATCCCGGGGCCGCGTAGCGGAACCCGGGATCCATAACCGCTGACGGCGCCGGACGAGACGG
>JAEWKL010000587.1 GCA_023386115.1 Pseudomonadota bacterium | reverse complement strand
GGCGAGCAGGGCGGCCTGGTTGAAGCGCCGCCGCCACAGCCGCCAGCGCCAGAGCGGCACCGGCACCACGATGTCGGCCTGTGCCAGGAGCTCCGCGCCCGCCCGCCCCATCATCGCCCCGAGGGCGCCTGCGAGGTCGAGGCGGTCCTCGTATTTCAGCCGCTGCACCAGCCGCCGCGCCGTGGCGTCGTAGCGCGCCACCGCCCGGGCGCGCTGATAGACCGGCGGATCCGCGAGCGCGGCCGGCGAGAGCAGGCCCGGCGCCCCGAGATCGACCGAGAACGGGGTGCCGAGTCGCTCGCAATAGGGCCGCTCGATGAAGCGCATCTCGCTCCAGCAACCGGCGCAGAGAGCATGCGGCACGGCCGTGGCGGCGCCGCAGGCGATGCAGCTCGGCGGATAGATTAGCCCGACGAGCCCGTGCAGCGCGAGGCTGGGAAGTCCGGCGAGGCGGCGCAGACCGGTCACGGCCGCTGCTCGTCTGGTTCGCGGTCTTCTCTCTCGATCGGCAAGGCCTGCCGAGTCCGTCGGCGTGACTTTGGAACCCACCGGACCGGCCGGCTGTGGTCAGGCGGGAACAGTAAGGGTCTAACGCTTAGCCGTGACCATTTCTTGGGCGAGAGGCATTGCATCGAGGCAGTTAAGGCCGCAGGATTGGGCATAACAAGAGCAACGTGGAGGAAACGATCATGCCGATGGCTCCGACACTGTCCCGGCCCCTCGCCCGTTCGCCCGCGGTGCTCGAGGCGGAGCGGCAAGAATCGCTCCACGACCCCCTCGATGCCGGTGACGTCGCCGATCGTTCGGACATCTGTCCTGCCACCGTGCCGATCGAGGACCAGCGGGAGCGCGCCCAGCAGGAGTTCAAGCAGATCTGGAATCTCTGCACGCTCACGCATTGACGCCTCGTCCGACAATACGGATTCCGATTGATCATCGATCGCGGGGCGCCATCGAAAGCCCGAAATCGGGCGTGGATGCCGCTCCGATTCGTCCTTTCGCGATCGCTCAGCGCGACCGTCCCGCCGGACGTGTCCCGAGGGCGGCGAGGGAATCGTGGTGCAGCAGCAGCACGTCGGTCGCCGCCGCCAGTTTGCGGGCCGCCGGCGTGAAGCCGGCATTCGAGACCACGGCGGCACAATCGGCGCCCCAGTAGCTGCGGGCCGCCACGACCTCCTGCACTGCGCCGTTGCCGACCGGCTTCGCGTAGCGCTTGCACTGCACGACCAGCCGCAGCCCGTCGCGCTCCGCCACCACGTCGGCGCCCTGGTCGCCCGCCGCCTTCGTGGTGCGCGCATCCCAGCCCGCCTGCTCGAGCAGGGCGGCACAGTAGCGCTCGTAGGCGATCCCGTCCTCCGGCAGCGCCTCGGCGTCGTCCGGCGCCGCGACGCTCACGGACGCCGCCTCGACGATGTCCAGGATCTCGTCCCAGCGCGCCTCGACCAGGTCGCCGTAGCCCTCGGCCTCGAGCCGCGGCAGCACCGTGCGCTCGGCGAAATAGCTGCGCTCGCGCAGCCAGCCGTCGAGGATCTCGTTGCCGTAGGGGTCGACGTAGCTCTCCTGCCGGCGGCGCAGGGCCAGGGTCTCGCGATGCCGGCGGGCGATCGCCCGGACCCGCCGCCGGAAGCGTCCGCCGCGTCCGAGCCGGTGCACGACCAGCCCCAGCGCCACCAGTCCGGCGACGGCCAGGGCCTTGGGGCCGACCCACAGGCTCGCCACACCCCCGGCCACGATGGGCCAGAACAGGCGATCGGCGAGGCTGGAGCTGCGGCGCATCGGTAAAACTCTCGCGCCGCGCGACGCGGCCGGACGGTCCGGACTCTCGCGAGACCGCGTTGTCCCCAGCCTAAGACGCCGTCTGTCCCGGGGTTCGTCCACAGGAGAACGCATAGCAGACCGCACGACCGGTCGCGTGCGGCGCCGACCCGCAGCGAAGCGGCGGACCCCGGACGGCCTCGCCTCACGGGAGCGTGTCGAGGCAAGACCTTCGCGGCGCTTGCATTCGGGTCGCCGGGCATCCGATCCTGGCGTTTCGCCGGGGCCCCGCACGGGCCGGCGCAGGGGAGTCCCCGGATGAGATCACGCGTCGTCGCGCTTCTCGCCTGCCTGCTCGCCACCGGCGCGGCCGGGCCCCCCGTCCGGGCGGGAGGCGACCCGGTCGAGGTCGACGTCGCCCTGGTGCTCGCCGTCGACGTCTCCCTGTCGATGACCGGCGACGAGCAGGCCGTGCAGCGCGAAGGCTATGTCGAGGCGTTCCGCAATCCGGCGGTGCACCAGGCGATCCGCCAGGGCATGGTCGGACGCATCGCCGTCACCTATGTCGAATGGGCGGGGGTCGGCAACCAGCGGGTCGTGGTGCCCTGGACCCTGATCGCGGGACCCGAGGAGGCGACGGGCTTCGCCGAAAGGCTGGGCCAGAGCCCGCCTCGACGCTCGACCTGGACCTCGATCGCCAGCGCCATCGACTTCTCGGCCGGCCTGCTCGCGGGCAGCGGCTTCGAGGCGACCCGGCGGGTGATCGACGTCTCGGGCGACGGCCCGAACAACCAGGGCCGCGCGGTCACCAAGGCGCGGGACGACGCCGTCGGCCAGGGCATCGTGATCAACGGCCTGCCGCTGATGATCCGTGAGCCCAGCGGACCCTGGGACATCAAGGATCTCGATCTCTATTACCGCGATTGCGTGATCGGTGGCAGCGGCAGCTTCATGGTGCCGGTCCGCGAGCGCGACCAGTTCGCGGCGGCGATCCGCACCAAGATCATCCGCGAGGTGGCGGGGCGCGAGACCGAGCCGCTGCTGCAACGGGCGCAGGGCGAGCCCCGCGCCAACTGCTTCATCGGCGAACGCCCCAATCCCGACTGGGATTAGGACGTCGAGCCCATGCAATTCAGGCGTGTGTCCCGGGCATCGCCCGGGCTCGTGCGCCGATCAGTCCTCGGCGTCCAGACCGTGCCCGTTACCCGCGCCGCCGCGATGGGATTTGCGCCGTTGCTGCCCCAGACCCATGGTCTTCGCCAACTCCGACCGGGCCGCCGCATAGTTGGGAGCCACCATCGGATAGTCCGGAGAGAGATTCCAGCGCGCCCGGTACTCCTCGGGTGACAGATTGTAGCGGCTACGCAGGTGCCTCTTGAGCGACTTGAACTTCTTGCCGTCCTCAAGGCAGACGAGATAATCCGGCATGATCGATTTCTTGATCGGCACGGCAGGGGTGAGGGGCTCGGCTGGCGCGGTCGCGGCGCTGCGGCCAAGGCCGCCCAGCGCGGAATGGACCGAGGTGATCAAGCCAGGCAGATCGGCGACCGGCACTGAATTGTTGCTCACGAACGCCGCCACGATATCCGCGGCAAGCCCGATATGGTCCGTCGATGCCTCGCTCTCACTCATCACATCGGCCCTCTGCTCAAGGTCGTTCCGAAAGACGCGTCGACATTCCTCCCTCTGGACTCAGATGTCGCAGGGCCGGCCTGTCTTTGCTTAACGGTGCAACTATGGCGTCGGCGCCGGGATCGCAAGGGAAAAAGAAGCAATGCCGGGCCCCGGTCAATCACTGGGCGATTTTCTTGTTGAAGCCGGTTGCAGTGTGCGGTTGTGCTGAACTCACCGTTGGCGGGAAAGCCGACCAACTCGACAGAGGCCGCGACCTCGATGCCATCCTCTTTGGCTCATGTCTCGCACGAGAGGACAGCACCTTTCGGACGAGAGGAAGAACATACATCGTTCATGCAGAGCGCAAGGCAGCAGGAGGCAATGCGGCGGCAGCAACCGTGAGGTGGTAGGATGTCCGCTGATGGTTACCGATGCATGAAATGCTTCACGATTTCATCACGCACGACCAGATCGACCATGATTCATGGTCCCGGTGCGACGGCTTTCATGATCCACGGTCACCGCGGGGATCTCCGATCAACAAATGTTATAAACGTGGCCATGGGGCGCGAAGGATGCCAGAAGCCTTCGACCTGAATCCTGACGATGACCTGACCGTGACGGCACGCCGCTCCGGGGCAAGGCGAAGGGGCCGGCGCGACACGGCCCATGTCCGCCCTCAGGCGGCGGCGCGGCCGGCGCGGGGGGCGTGCTCGAGGGCGGCGACGGCCAGGACCTGATCGCGCCCGCGCACGGCATGTTCGCCGAGCGGCCGCGCCCGCACGCCGTCGGGCAGGCGCGGCAGCTTGGCCAGGAGATCGCCCGAGATCAGCACCGGCGCGTCGAGGGTGCGGCACAGGGCTTCGAGCCGCGCCGTGACGTTCACCGCGTCGCCGAAATACGCGATCTTGTGCCGGTCGACCCCGACCTCGGCCGTGACCACGGGCCCGCCATGGAGGGCAGCGCGGATGCGCGGCACGGCCCCGAACCGCTCCTGCCAGGCTGCGGCGTCCCGCGTCAGGCTCTCCTGGATCGCCAGCACGCAGGCGACGCAGCGCGCTGCCGACAGCCCGCGGGCCATCGGCCAGGTGATCATCGCCATGTCGCCGATGAAGTCGTCGGTCGAGCCCTGGCAGCGCCGCACCGGCTCGGCCAGGGTCGCGAAGACCGCGCCGAGGAAGGCCTGGGTCTTGAGGGCGCCGTGCGTCTCGGCATAGGCGGTCGAGCCGACGACGTCGACGAACAGGAAGATGCGCTCCTCCTCCACCGGCCGGTGGTAGCGCCCGACCAGCAGGTTGACGAAGACCTCGGCGCCGATGAGGTCGCGCATCCGCACCACGAAGACGAGGAGTGCCGAGACCGCGAGCGCATAGACGAGCACCCGCAGCGAGGGCACCACCGCCACCGCGAAGGGCTCGGGGCTCAGGCCGGTGCTCCAGACGATCACGCCGCCGGTGGCGTGGCCCAGCGTGATCATCCCCACATAGGCCAATTCGGCGATCGGCACGTAGAGGAAGGTCGGCAGGCGGCGCAGGCGCGCCTGGAACCGCGGCAGCAAGGTGCCGCGCTCCATCAGGAGCGCGCAGGCACCGATGAAGACGCCATGGATCGCGGCGACCAGCGGGATGCCGTTCTGGAACAGCGCGTCGTAGAGCAGGCCCGCCCCCGCGCTGAGCAGCAGGATGCCGATCCAGAACCAGGCGTGCTGCGGGATCGGCAGCCCGGCCGCTCGCCAGTAATCGGCGAGGCGCGCCGGAAAGCCGGCTTGCGCCGCCTCTCCCGATGAGCTGCGGTCGACGGGGCCGGCTGCGGGCACGGGGGTGGTCTCCTGCGGCCGGCGCGGCTCGGGGTCCGGCCCGCGGCTGTGCGGCAATTCAACCGCCATTCGCGCCGTTTTGAGGGCATCGGCAAGGCCGAAACGCGCGAGACCCGTGACGTTGCCCGAACTTCCGTGGGACTTGGTGAAGACCTTCGTGAAAACAACGGAACCGTCGGCTTGACCATGGCGTTTGCAGGACGACTCAACGCTCAAGCCTGGAGACTGGAATGTCCGTCCGCCTCGCCACCCTCGCGACGCTTGCCGCCCTCGTCACGGTTCCGGCCCTTGCCGAGGACGTGACGGTGATCCGTCGTGATTCCGCCCCGGTGGAGCGCAGCACCGTCATCGAGAAGCGCTCGGTCGAGTCGACCGGCTCGGTCGGCGGCTGTGAGACCAAGACCGTCAAGAAGACCAACGAGCTCGGCGACAGCAAGACCGTGCACAGCGAGCGCTGCGACTGAGCTGAAACCCGGGGCGGGCCCGTTAGGGCCCCCCCCGTGCCG
>JAEWKL010000565.1 GCA_023386115.1 Pseudomonadota bacterium | reverse complement strand
CCCCCCCCCCCGCGGCGGGGGGGGCCCCCCCATGCCTCGAAACCAGAGGCTTCGAGCATCTCCCGAATGGCCGCGCGATCGGGTGGTGCTCGGGGGGCCGTCGGAGTGAAAGCTGAGCGACCGGCTTCCTCCCCGGGGCTTACATAGTGGCCTGGCCCGCGAGGCAAAGCCGGGGGGAGCGGACGCCACGGCATCCTGTCGCTCGGGAAGCCTGACCGCCCGGACTGTGCGTCGTGGCGATTCAGGGACATATTCCTAGTCGTGGCGCAACGATAGCGTCGCCGCGTCGCAAGGACGGTGGGATTTCATGCGACTATCACGTTGCGGAAGGCCTTCCCTGGCGGAATGACGATCCCCGCGACACCGGCCGCTCCCGTCCGCCGCGGCGCGGGAGCGGGGATCCTGCGCGGGAATAACCGTCATCTGCTGGTCCTCGCCACCTAGGTAACCTTTGATTCAAGCGCACGTGATTTCTGGCTCAGAGTGCGGTGCCATGATCGGCGGGACCGGGTGGGGTGGACGCGCAGTGCGCAGAATGCAGACCATCGCAGATCTGTTCCGGATCGAGACCGCGAACCCGAACCTGATGCGGGCCCAGATGCAGGCCCTGCACAACCAGGTGCCGTTGCTATACGTCATCCTGGCGATCAACTCGACCGCGGTGGCGGTGACCTATCTGGGCGTCGCGCCGGACCGGATCACGCTCTACCCGCTCGGCGGCCTGCTGGCCTTGTGCGGCCTGCGCCTCGGGATGTGGCTGGTCCGGCGCGGGCATCCGATCGACGAGACCCGAATCGCCGCCAAGCTGCGGCTGACGGTCGGGCTCGCCGGCGCGCTGGCGGTCGGCTTCATGGCCTGGGCCAGCGCGCTCTCCGGGTACGGCGACGCCGACGCGCGGGCGCATCTGCTGTTCTATGTCGGCACCACCACGATCGCCTGCGTGTTCTGCCTCGCGCATCTGCGCGCGGCGGCGCTGCTGGTGACGGCGATCGTCACCGTTCTCTTCTGCCTGCACGTCAGCCGCCTCGACAACCAGGTCATGCGGGCGATCGGCCTCAACCTGGTGATCGTCAGCGCCGCCCTGACCTTCGTGATCGTCGCCTATTACCGGGACTTCACGCGCCTGATCGGCCAGCAGATCGAGCTCGAGCGCCTGAGCCGAGAGAACCTGCGGCTCGCCAATCTCGACACGCTGACCGAGCTGCCCAACCGCCGCAGCTTCTTCACCACCCTGGACCAGGCGGCGGACGAGGCGGCGGCCGGGGGCAGGCCGTTCGTCGTCGGCCTGGTCGATCTCGACGGGTTCAAGCCGGTCAACGACGCTCACGGGCACGGCGCCGGGGATGCGGTGCTGCAGGAGGCCGCCCGGCGCCTGCAGGACGTGGTGGGCGAGGCGGGCGTGGTGGCGCGCATCGGCGGCGACGAGTTCGGCCTCGTCCTGCGCGGCACCACCGGGCTGATGAGCACGGGCGAGGCGATCTGCGGCGCTTTGGCGGCGCCGTTCCGGCTGCCGCATGGCGGCACCGCCCAGATCGGCGCCTCGATCGGGTTCGCCGCCTGTCCGGAAGCGGGCCACAAGGCGGCCCAGCTGGTCGAGCGGGCGGATTACGCCCTGTACTACGCCAAGGCGAACAGCCGCGGCGGCGCCGTTCTGTTCACCGAGGAGCACGAGCGGCTGCTGCGCACCCAGAGCGTGATCGAGCAGGCCCTGCGCCATGCCGACCTGGCGCGGGAGATGAGCCTGGTCTTCCAGCCGATCGTCGACGTGAGGCGCGGCCGCACGGTGGCCTTCGAGGCGCTGGCACGCTGGACCAGCCCGGAACTCGGACCGATCTCGCCGGCAGTCTTCGTGCCGATTGCCGAGCGCTCGGGCCTCATCACCCGCATCACGGCAGTGCTGTTCGGCCAGGCGCTCGCCGCCGCCCGGGCCTGGCCGGACCGGGTCGCCCTGTCCTTCAACCTGTCGATGGCGGACATCGCCTCGCCGCAGGCCGCCGCCGGCATCGTCGCCGCCATCCGGGCGAGCGGCCTCGCCCCCGGTCGGGTGATCCTGGAAGTGACCGAGACCGCCCTGATCCAGGACGTCGCGCAGGCCCAGACCGTGCTCGAGACCCTCAAGGCCAGCGGCATCGCCATCGCACTCGACGATTTCGGCACCGGCTACTCGTCCCTGAGCTACGTCCACCGCCTGCCGCTGGACAAGCTCAAGATCGACCGCAGCTTCGTCAGCGAGGTCACCTCGGATCCTGCCAGCCGCGACATCATCACGTCGATCGCCGCGCTCGCCCGCAACCTGAGACTCGATTGCGTGGTGGAGGGGATCGAGACCGGCGAGCAGGCCCGCCTGCTCGAAGGGCTCGGCTTCGTGCTGATGCAGGGCTACCATTTCCATCGGCCGATGGGCTTCTGCGATACGCTGCGCTACCTCGATGCCGAGGCCGTGCGGGCGATCCGGCCGGTCCAGGCGGTCGCCTGACCAGAAGCGGCCTCGCACCTCGGGAGGGGAGGCCCATGCTCACCTACGCGATCGGCGACGTTCACGGCCGCGCCGACCTGCTCGCCCGCCTGCTCGCCCGGATCGAGGACCACCGCGCCGGGCGACCGCGCCGCCTGGTCTTCCTCGGCGACGCCGTCGACCGCGGGCCCGACAGCGCCGGGGCGGTGGCGATCCTGCGGGAGCTCCAGGCCCGCGAGCCGGACGGCGTGACTTGCCTGATGGGCAACCACGAGGCGATGCTGCTCGACGCGGCCGCCGGCACGAATCCCGACCTGTGGCGGATCAACGGCGGGGGTGCGACGCTCGCCTCCTACGGCGTGGCGCATCCGGGCGACCTGCCGGCGGAGGTCGTCGCCTGGATCGCCGCCCTGCCGACCCTGCACGGCGATCCTCAGCGCTGGTACGTCCATGGCGGCCTCGACCCAGGCCGGGATGCGGCGGCGAGCGACCGCGAGACCCGGCTGTGGATGCGCGAGCCGTTCCTCTCGTCCGGCCACGATTTCGGCCGCCACGTCGTGCACGGCCACACCCCGACGCGCACCGGCCGGCCGGAGCTGCGGGCCCGTCGCACCAACCTCGACACGGGCGCGGTGTTCGGCGGCCCGCTCACCGCCGGCGTCTTCACGGACGATCAGGGACCGCCCGTGGAGGTGCTGGCGGTGCAGTAGGGGCCGGGAGCGTGTCCGATGCTCCCGACGACGCCGAAACCGCGATGCTCAGTCCGGGACCGCGCAGCGGATCCCGGACGCGGCCGATCGAACCGCGATGGAGATCATCGTTGGTCGATGCGCTGCTTGGCTGCCGCCGTCACAGGGGCGAACAGATTGACGAGCGTGCCGTCCGGATCGCGCAGCAGCAGCGAGCGGTTGCCCCATGGCATCGTCGTCGGCGGCTGCACCAGCGCCGGACCGAGATCAGGCGCGAGCCGTGCGTGTTCCGCGTCCACATCGCCGACCCGGAACTCGATGATCGCGGTGCGATCGGCCCCCGCCCGGGCGACGGCGTCACCACCGAACAGGGCCAGGGTGCGCGTACTCCCGATCGCCAGCGTCGCGCCCGTGCCGCGCAACTCGGCGAAGTCAGGCGTGTAGCGCGTGGCAGGGAGCCCCGTCACCGCCTCGTAGAACGCGACGAGACGGTCAACGTCAGCGGTGATGATGCGGATCGAGGAGAGATGCACGCTGTTCTCCGGAGCAAGCGCGGCATTGACGCCGCGGAGCATGGGCGTAACCGGTCCCTGCTGACACCGTCCTGTCAGCAGGGATGAGCCGATGCGCCGCGCCGATCGCCTGTTCCAGATCATCCAGATCCTGCGCCGCTCGGGGCGACCGATCACGGCGTCGATGCTGGCGGCCGAACTCGAAGTGACGGTCCGCACGGTCTACCGCGACGTGGCGGACCTGCTCGCGCAGCGCGTGCCGATCCGGGGAGAGGCAGGGGTCGGCTACGTCCTCGACCGCGATTACGACATGCCGCCGCTGATGCTCGGCACCGACGAGTTGGAGGCGGCGGTGCTGGGCGCGCAATGGGTCGCAGCCCGGGGCGATCCGGGGCTGGCGAACGCGGCGCGCGATCTGCTCGCCAAGATCGCTCACGTCGTCCCCGACCATCTGCGCCCGTTCATCGCCGACCCGGGCGTCGGCGCTGCTCCGGCCCGCGCCACGTCCGTCGATGGCCTCGACATGGCGCGGCTGCGTGCCGCGATCCGTGCGGGGTGCAAGCTGCGCATCCGCTACCGCGATGAGGCTGGCCGCGCGAGCGAGCGCGTCGTCTGGCCGGTGATCGTCGGCTATGCCGACACCGTCCGCCTGCTTGCCGCGTGGTGCGAACTCCGGGACGCCTTCCGTCACTTCCGCACCGACCGCATCGAGGCCGCGGTCTTCCTCGATGAACGGTTCACGCGACGACCAGGCGATCTGCGGCGGGACTGGAAGCGCCATGTCGAGGCGGAGCGCGGCGTGCGCCTGCCCTGAAGCGCGGGCCACGGATCGTGGCGCGGGACATCCGGAACGGCGAGGCTAAGTGTCTCTCACACAACTCCCGCTGCGCTGACGCCGCCTCGGCGAGCGCCAACGGTGACCGGGAGGCTTGTGAGGTGCACTAAGTCGGATGCAGAGGGGCCGCGTCCGGGGAGCGGGTCAAGGTCTGCGACCCGCTCCCGACGGTCCTTCGCACGATCGCGCCGATCGGGTTTGACCCTGACGCAGCGGCAGGAGAAGCGCGTCCCGCTTCATCCGGCATCGTCAGCGGCGATGGATCCCGGGCTCCGCCTTCGCGGCCCCGGGATGACAATAGCGCGTGTGAAGCCCGCTGGCGATTCCAGCGGGCTCCCGGAGACTGTCCCGCCTCAGCCCTTCGTCTTCGCGACTTGCGCGCGCGCGGCCTCCAGCACCTTCTCCGGCGTGAAGCCGAACTTGGTCTGCAGGTCCTTGATCGGCGCCGAGGAGCCGAAGGTGTGCATGCCCAGGATCGTGCCGGCGCTGCCGGCATAGCGGTCCCAGCCGATCACCGAGCCCTGCTCGACCGCGACGCGGGCCGTCACCTCGGGCGGCAGCACGCTGTTGCGGTAGGCCTCGTCCTGCTGCTCGAACAGGTCCCAGGACGGCATCGACACCACCCGGGCCTTCACGCCCTCGGCCTTGAGGGTCTCATAGGCGGACAGGCAGAGCTGCACCTCGGAGCCGGTGCCGATCAGGATCACGTCGGGCTTCGGCTCGTCGGCCCCGGCCAGCACGTAGGCGCCCTTGGCGGTGCCGGAGGCCGGGGCGTACTTGCCCCGGTCGACGGTCGGCAGGGGCTGGCGGCTCAGCGCCAGCACCGCCGGCTGGTGCTTGAGCCGCATGATCACCCGGTAGGCCTCCGCCACCTCGTTGGCGTCGGCCGGCCGGAAGGTGACGAGGCCGGGGATCGCCCGCAGGGCCAGCAGGTGCTCCACCGGCTGGTGGGTCGGCCCGTCCTCGCCCACGCCGATCGAGTCGTGCGTGAAGACGTGGAAGATCGGCAGCTCCATCAGGGCGGCGAGCCGGATCGGCGGACGCATGTAGTCGGAGAAGACCAGGAAGGTGGCGCCGTAGGCACGCAGGCCCACGAGGCCGAGGCCGTTGACGATCGAGCCCATCGCGTGCTCGCGCACGCCGAAATGGATGTTGCGCCCGCCGGGGGTGAACGGTCCGAGGGTGCCGGCCTCCGGGTTCTCGAGCTTGGTCTTGTTCGACGGCGCGAGGTCGGCCGAGCCGCCGAGCAGCCACGGCACCCGGTTGGCGATGGCGTTGAGCACCTTGCCGGAGGATTCGCGGGTAGCGAGGCCCTTGGCGTCCGCGGGGAAGACCGGGATGTCGGCATCCCACCCCTCGGGCAATTCGCCGTCGAGATAGGTGGCGAGGTCCTTGGCGAGGGCGGCGTCACCGGCCTTCACCTCCTCGACCAGCGCCAGCCACTCCGCGCGCAGGGCCTTGCCGCGGGCGCCGATGCCTTGGCGGAAGTTGTCGTAGACGCCGTCCGGCACCAGGAACTGGGCGTCCTCCGGCCAGCCATAGGCGCGCTTGGCGCCCTTGACCTCGTCGGGGCCGAGCGCGTCCGAATGGGCCTTCGGGGTGCCCTGCTTGGTCGGTGCACCGTAGCCGATCACCGAGTTGACGATGATCAGCGTCGGGCGGTCACCCGATTGCAGGAAGGTCTCGAGGGCGTGGGAGACCGCCACCGTGTCGTTGGCGTCGGCGACGCGCAGGACCTGCCAGCCATAGGCCAGGAAGCGGGCGGCGACCTCCTCGCTGAAGGCGAGGTCGGTATGGCCCTCGATGGTGATGGTGTTGTTGTCGTAGATCCAGCACAGGTTCGACAGGCGCAGGTGCCCGGCGATCGAGCCGGCCTCGGCCGACACGCCCTCCATCAGGTCGCCGTCGCTGCACAGGGCATAGACGTTGTAGTCGAAGAGCGGACGGTCGCCATAGGCCAGGCGCTCGCCGAGGAAGCGGCCGCCCATCGCCATGCCGACCGAGTTCGCCACGCCCTGGCCGAGCGGCCCGGTGGTCACCTCGACGCCGGTGGTGAAGTGGTACTCGGGGTGGCCCGGGGTGCGGCTGTCGAGCTGGCGGAACGTCTTGATGTCCTCCAGCCTCAC
Source organism: Pseudomonadota bacterium (assembly GCA_023386115.1). Classification (GTDB taxonomy): domain Bacteria; phylum Pseudomonadota; class Alphaproteobacteria; order Rhizobiales; family Beijerinckiaceae; genus Methylobacterium. Next base: position 2,572 of record JAEWKL010000565.1, on the reverse strand, counting down.
CGCCGGGGCGTTCGCCCCGTCCTTCTCCGCCACCTCGGCGAGATGGAGCAGGCTGTAGAGCAGCATCGAGGCGTGGCCGACCGAGAGCACGAAGCGGTCGCGGTTGGGCCAGTGCGGGTTCGCGGGATCGTAGCGGAGGTAGTGGTTCCACAGCGTGAAGGCGACCGGGGCGAGCCCGAGGGGGGCGCCGGCATGGCCCGAATTCGCCTTCTGCACCGCATCGATCGTGAGCGTGCGGATCGTATCGATGCTGCGCTGGTCGATCTCGCTGGTGCCGGCCTTCGGCTTGGTGTCGGCTGCGCTCATCTCAGGGCCTCGTCGAGTGAAAGGGTCTGGGCCCCGCGCCTCACGACGCGGGCCCCTGAGCCGCCTGCGGGGGCATCACGGGCTGCGCGCCCGGATGGCCCGACGGGTCGGAGTCTCCGCCGCGCTCCTTAGCGGGTCCGACCGCGCGACTGAAGTTCAGAAGCGTGTTGACGAGCGCGACGTGGCTGAACGCCTGCGGAAAATTGCCGACCTGGCGCTTGCGCACCGGGTCGTACTCCTCGGCGAGCAGCCCGACATCGTTGCACAGGGCCAGCAGGCGCTCGATCAGGGCGCGGGCCTCGTCGCGCCGGCCGAGCCCGATCAGGTTGTCGGCGTACCAGAAGCTGCACGGCAGGAAGGCGCCTTCGCCGGCCGGCAGGCCGTCGGTGGTCTGGCCTCTCGTATCGTAGCGCAGGATGAAGCCCTCGTGCATCAGGTCGCGGCCGATCGCCTCGACGGTGCCGACGACCCGCGGATCGTCCTGGGGCAGGAAGCCCATATGGGCGATGAGCAGCAGGCTCGCGTCGAGGTCCTTCGAGCCGTAATATTGCACGAAGCTGTTGAGCTCGGGGTCGAAACCCTTCTCGCAGACCTCGCGGTGGATCTGGTCGCGGACGCCGCGCCAGCGCTGGACCGCCGCGACGTCGCCGGCTTTCGGCTCGTCGGCGGCATGATCCTCGTAGAAGCGAATCGCCCGGTCGAAGGCGACCCAGGCCATCACCTTCGAGTGGACGAAGTGCTTGCGCCCGCCGCGCACCTCCCAGATCCCCTCGTCGGGCTCGCGCCAGACCCGCTCCAGGTGGTCGAGCAGGGCGCGCCCGACCCGCACGCCGGACTCGTCGGCCAGCATGCCGCGCTGGTGGGCCTGGAACAGGGCGTCGAACAATTCGCCGTAGACGTCGAGCTGGAATTGCTGCGACGCGGCGTTGCCGATCCGCACCGGCCGCGATCCCTCGTAGCCGGGCAGCCAGTCGAGCTCGATCTCGGGCAGCAGCCGCTCGCCGGCGATGCCGTAGAGGATGTGGGCCTGCTCCGGGCTGCCCGCCACCGCGCGGGTGAGCCAGTCGCGCCAGGCCCGGGCCTCGTCGATGTAGCCCGCATCCATCAGCGCCAGAAGCGTGAAGGTCGAATCGCGCAGCCAGCAGAACCGGTAATCCCAGTTGCGCACGCCGCCGATCTCCTCGGGCAGCGAGGTGGTGGGCGCCGCCACGATGCCGCCGGTCGGCCGGTAGATCAGCGCCTTCAGGGTCAGGAGCGAGCGGGTCAGCACCGCATCCCAGGGCGTGCCGCCGTGGCAGCGCTGGCACCAGGAACGCCACCAGGCGGTGGTCGAGGCCAGCATCTTGCGCGGCTCGATCGGGGCCGGGTCCTCCTCGTGCGAGAGGCCGTAGCTCAGCACGAAGGCGACGCTCCGCCCCGCCTCGACGGTGAACGAGGACACCGTCGACTGGCCGACGCCCCTGAGCGGCGCACGGGTGCGCAGGACGAGCTTGTTCGGGCCGGCGATGGCCCTCAGGTCGTCGTTCTCGCTGCGTGACACCCAGGGAATGGCGGAGCCGTAATCGAAGCGCACCACCAGGTCCATGCGCATCGCCACCCGGCCGCTCAGGCCCTCGACGAGGCGCACCAGGTGGGTGCCGTCCTCGACCGGCATGTAGTCGATCACCCGCACCGCGCCGTCGGCGGTCTCATGGGTGGTCTCCAGCACCAGCGTGTTGTCGCGGTAGCACCGCGTGGTCGTCGCGTCTCCGGAGGGCGCGATGCGCCAGTGGCCGTGATCCGCGCGGGTGCCGAGCAGGGCCGCGAAACACGCCGAGGCGTCGAAGCGCGGCCAGCACAGCCAGTCCACGCTGCCGTCGCGGCCGATCAGCGCGGCGCTGCGCCCGTCGCCGACGAGCGCATAATCCTCGATGAGCAACGCCATGATGCGTCCCGAACAAAGCCGTGACGCCGTTAGCTAGAGCGGCCTTCCTTTCGGGCCAACCCGGACGTTGCCAACCCAGGCCTCGCCGACCCAACCCTCGCCGACCCGAGCCTCGCCGACCCGAGCCCCGGCAGCCCGGGCTCAGCGCCGGCGGTCGATGAGGTCGATCATCGCCGCACCCGCATTGGTCATGCCGTCGCCGAGCGCCACCATGGTTTGCGTCACCATCCGGCCGGTCGGCGCAAAGGGCAGCCAGGGGGTGGAGCGCTCCGGCTCCGCCCCGGTGCTCGCCGTGCGGGTCGCGGGCGCCGGCGTCTCGGCGGCCGGGTTCCGGACCTTGAG